>CAIYQO010000177.1 GCA_903928345.1 uncultured bacterium
ATGACGAGGAAATTCAACGTGCAGTTACGGTCGCCGTGCAGTTGGGACGGCTGGAGCCGCCACGCGAGCGGGATATCGACAGTCTGCTGCGCGGCTTCGATTTACAGACGGATGGGCAACTGCTCAATGCCGCCGTAGTGCTCTTCGGGAAAGCCGCGCATCTCTTCAGCGCGTATCCGCAATGTTTGCTGCAGGTGGCACGTTTTCGCGGGGTCAATCGGCTCGCGGACTTTGCCGATAACCGCATGTTCACTGGCAACCTGTTTGAACTATTGCGGCAGGCTGAACGCTTCCTGCGCGATCATACACCGATTGCCGGACGCGTCATCCCCGGCCAACTGGTACGTGAGGATCGGCCACGGTACGCCCCACGCGCCACCCGTGAAGCGCTGGCGAACGCCATGTGTCATCGCGATTACACCATTGCTGGCGGCGCGGTGAGCGTCGCAATGTATGATGACCGCCTGGAGATCGGCAATCCGGGCACTTTGCATTTCGGCTTGACCCCGGAGCGCCTGACGCAGGCGCATGAATCGCGCCCCTGGAACCCGCTGATCGCCCAGGTGCTCTACCGCGCCGGCATCATCGAACGCTGGGGCACCGGCACGCTCAATATCATGGATTGGTGCCGCGAGAACCATGCCCCCGTTCCCACATGGGAAGAGCGTGCGGGGTCTATTGTCATCACGTTCCGACCGGCAGTGGAATTTGAAGAGGACTTAGGCGGTACCACCCCAGTCACCGCGCAAGATACCGACCAAGATACCGCGCAAGATACCATGCATGATGTTGTAACTTCAGAACTCGCGCGCATGCTTCCCTACTGCGTTTCACCAATCTCACGTAAAGAGCTGATGGCGCAACTGGGTCTCAACCACGTCGAAAATTTCCGGCTGGTATACTTGCATCCAGCAATTGAAGCAGGCCTTATTGAGCGCACGTTACCCGATAAACCACAAAGCCGACATCAACAATACCGTTTAACCGAGAAGGGACAACGCTGGTTGCGGAAGCGGAACTCCGAGGCATGAGCGCGCCGGACTCGAAACGATTACAGGCGCTCACCTCGGAGATCGACCGTCTACAAGCGCGTCTGTCAGCACTGGACCGTGAACGGGTCGAGATTGAGGGTGCGATCTTCAGACTGCAGCACGAACGGCAGGAACTGCGGCGGGTGGAGACTGCCGGCCAGTTATTCCAGGATGCCCCGATCACCCTCAAATCGTCACTTTCCGCAAAACATGCCTTAATCCGACGACTCTTTCGTGGGCGCGAGGATGTCTACCCAGTGCGGTGGGAAAGTAAAAAGACGGATAAAGCCGGGTATCAACCCGCCTGTCGCAACGAATGGGTGCAAGGGGTTTGCCTGAAGCCGCGCATCAAATGTTCCGAATGCCCCAACCGCGATCTGCTTCCATTAACGGATACCGTCATCGCCGCGCACCTGGATGGAAAGATCACCATCGGTGTCTATCCCCTCCTTCCGGATGAAACCTGCTGGTTCCTTGCCGCCGATTTCGACAAAACCACCTGGCAAGATGATGCGCATGCTTTCATGGAGACCTGCCGGCACTTTGCTATCCCCGCGGGGCTGGAACGGTCGCGCTCCGGGAATGGCGGGCATGTGTGGCTGTTCTTTGCTGAACCGGTGCCTGCGGTGCTGGCACGCAAACTGGGTGCCTACGTGCTCACCAAGACGATGGAGCACCGCCCAGAAATCGGTCTCGATTCGTATGACCGCTTTTTCCCCAACCAGGATACGATGCCGCAAGGTGGTTTCGGGAATCTTATTGCCTTGCCGTTCCAAAAGACACCACGGCAACATGGGAACAGCGTGTTTGTCGATGACGCGCTGACGCCCTATCGCGATCCATTCGCCTTCCTCTCCTCACTCACGCCGATGTCGCGTGACCAGGTCGCTATAGTGGTGGAGATGGGACAGCGAGAAGGGCATGTGCTTGGAGTGCGTATGGTGGTAACTGATGAGGAGGAAGAAACGCCATGGGTGCTGCCGCCATCGCGCAAATCCGAGTCGCCATGTATTCCGGGCCCACTGCCGACGCAGGTCGCCATCGTACTTGGCAATCAACTGTATATCGAGAAAGCTGGACTGCCGCCAGCGCTCATCAATCGCCTCATCCGCATTGCGGCCTTCCAAAACCCGGAATTCTATAAGGCGCAGGCCATGCGCCTCCCTACCTTCGGCAAGCCGCGCATCATCGCTTGCGCCGAAGACTTCTCCAAGCATCTCGGGTGGCCACGCGGCTGTTATGATGAGGTGATTCAACTCTTCACGGATCTGGGCATCACGATGAACGTGACCGATGAACGCGTGAACGGTACGCCACTCGATGTCACGTTCACCGGCGTTTTGCGTGATGAGCAGCAGGCTGCCGTTACTGCACTGCTGCCTCACGAGCTTGGTGTGCTCGCGGCGACTACCGCGTTTGGCAAAACAGTCATCGCCGCCCGGCTGATCGCGGAACGCAAGGTCAATACGCTGGTGCTGGTGCACCGGCAGCAATTGCTGGATCAGTGGGTAGAACGGCTGACGACTTTTCTCGATATCGACCGCAAGCAGATCGGGCACATCGGTGGTGGCAAACACAAGCCGACGGGAATGATCGACGTGGCGCTTATCCAGAGCTTGTGCCGCAAAGGCGTGGTGGATGATCTGGTTGTCGCCGCTTACCCTCTGCATCCCCGCTTTGCTCACCCGTCCTGGCCATCCGGCATGACAGCGGGGTGTCACTCAGGTACACTGAGGGACATCTTGTTTGAAAGGTCGGGGAGAAGGGGTGTGCGTGGAGGCCGGTCTG
>CAIYQO010000178.1 GCA_903928345.1 uncultured bacterium
ATCATCGTCGCGGTGATGATCTGCTTCTCGTTGTTCGTGCAGGAGGTCTGTCGGGCCTTTTCGCGCGCTTTGGCGAAGACCGGGAAGAGGATGGCTGCCAGGATCGCAATAATGGCGATTACGACCAGCAGCTCGATCAAAGTGAAACCGTATTTCCGAGTCATCGGATGCCCCTTTCAAAAAGAAGATGCAGTTCTACCAAAGGTGGTGATCTCTTGTTGAAGTATAATTGACGTACCGTTTACTGTCAATAGTAGTTTTGGCGTTTACAAAAAAAATTCCCCCGCGGGCCGTGCCCGCGGGGGAATTTGTAGTGCCGGCGTCGTGCCTATTGGTTGGCGTAGCCGATCTCCTTGATGCCGGGCCAGGCGTCGTAGCCATAGTTGCTCTGGGCCTGGATGGTGATGTACTGGCCGGTGGTGTTCGGCGGCAGGGGCACGAGCAGCGTGCCGACGGTTTTGTTCGGCGTATACGTGGAGACCGGGATGGTGCCGGTGGCGGTTGCCGTGGCGGCATGGCCGGCCAGGTTGCTGCCGATTGCTTGCGATACGCCGTCTACCCAGACGCTGACCCCTTTCCACCCGCGGCCGATTTCGGTGGAGTTTACGGTATAGTTCCAGAAGCGCAGGGCGGTGACGGGTTGCACGGAGCCCAGGTTGATCTGGACCCAGCCGGTCGCCGTGCCCACCGTGCTGGAGTTCAGCAGGAATTCGGCGCCGCCGCTGGCATCATTCCAGGAACCGTTGCCGTCGAAGGCGAACATCAAGCCCCAACTGCCGTTCGTCCAACCGCCGTTGCCGGCAGCCACGCCGCCGTTGGCGCTGCCCCAGGTGGCGTACGGGGCCACGGGGGTGGTGGCCTGCCCGGAGGTGACCACGGCGCCCATGCCGTCGCCGCAGGTCCAGGTGAACATACCGGGGCTGGCCAGGTACGGGGTCGGGTCGGTGATCTGCTCGACATGGCCGTCCATGAAGCCGGCCACCATCTTGCCGCCGTGGCGGCCGGCGTCGTAGTCGCCGGCGCCGTAGGCCACGTTGGCGACCGCGTTCGGGACGAGCGTCGACACGGCGAGGGCGCCGTCACCGGTGCACATCACCTGGGTCGGGACGTCGATCTTCCCGAGGGCCTTGCCGCCGACGAAGGCGTTGAAGTCGTAGCCGTTGGGGAGGCGCGACTTGGTCGCGCAGACCAGCACGCCGCGGTCGAGGGAGAGGCTCCCCCAGAAGGTCGTGGGGTCGGGCAGCATCTCGTCGTGATCCTGCGCATACATCATCGTCGCGGTGATGATCTGCTTCTGATTATTCGTGCAGGAGGTCTGCCGGGCCTTTTCGCGCGCTTTGGCGAAGACCGGGAAGAGGATGGCGGCGAGGATCGCTATGATAGCGATCACGACCAGTAATTCGATTAGTGTGAAGCCGTGTTTCCGAGTCATCGGATGCCCCTTTCATAAGAAAAGATACAGTGCTGCCCAGGGCAGCAACAGGTGAATAAATTATATGTGACGTTGCCCCTGTTGTCAATGGCAACGTTATGCGTTTGCACCGGTGGCAAAAACCCCCCGCGGGCATGGCCCGCGGGGGTGTGCGTGGGGTCGGCGTGTCGCTTACTGGGTGGCGATGCCGAATTCGCGCAGGCCGCACCAGGTATCGCCACCGTTGGCGGTAATCTGCACGGTGACATACGAGCCGGTCAGCGGGGTGTTGAGCGGGACGTAGGTAATGCCGACGGAATTCAGCGGGCTGGTATTAGAGACGAAGTTGCTCTTGACCAGCGTCACGGCGATCGGGTTGACATGCGCGCCGACCATCGTGGCACCGGTGGTGACGAAGCCGGTTTCCGCAAGGTTGTCGACATACACGTTGGCGGTAGAGCACTGGCGGCCGGGGCAGGTGTCGTTGTTGGCGTAGTTCCAGAAGGCCAGCGCGGTGACGGTCTGCAAAGAGCCCAGCGGGATCTGGAACCAATTCTTCGTGGCGTTGTTCTGGATCAGGAAGTTCTGCCCGCTGGCCGCCCAGTTGACGCCGGTGGCGGCCGCGCCGTCGAACATGAAGTTCACGCCCCAGGTGCCGTCCGCGCGGTTGGTGGTGTTCACATAGCCGGCGGTGGTGGCGGCGGCGTAGGTAGCGTTGGCAATGCCGTCGCCGGACTGGAAGTTGTACATCTTCGTGCAGATGAGGTAAGGCGACGGGTCGGTGATCTGCTCGACGTGACCGTCCATGAAGGCGGCGACCATCTTGCCGCCGTGGCGGCCGGCGTCGTAGTCGCCGGTGACATAACCCACGTTGGCGAGGGGCTGCGGGACCTGGGTGGTGACCGCGGAGAGGGCGACGCCGCCGTCACCGGTGACCATCACCAGGTTCGGCGGATCGATCTTGCCGAGGGCTTTGCCACCGATCCAGTTGTTGAAGGCGTAGCCGTTAGTGAGGCGCGACTTGGTGGCGCAGACGAGCACGCCGCGGTCCAGGGAGATGGCGCCCCAGAAGTTGGACGGGTCGGGCAGCATTTCGTCGTGGTCCTGAGCGTACATCATGGTGGCGGTGACGATCTGCTTCTGGTTGTTGGTGCAGGAGGTCTGCCGGGCCTTTTCGCGCGCTTTGGCGAAGACCGGGAAGAGGATCGCTGCTAGGATCGCAATAATGGCAATTACGACCAGCAATTCGATCAAAGTGAAGCCATATTTCCGAGTCATCGGGTGTCCCCTTTCATGGGAGGAGAGTGCGCTCTGTGGCGCAAGGATAGCTTTGTGGCGGAAAGCTATCATCAGCGTACACGGGTCGGCTGGCATTTACAAGGGGCTAACTTCAATAAAAGCTCAACGGCAGGATGCTGATAACTAAGAGACCCCCGCGGACGTGCGTCCGCGGGGGTCTCTGGCGTTGGAGTCGGCGTGTCGCTTACTGGGTGGCGATGCCGAGTTCGCGGAAGCCGGAGTAGGTGTTACCACCCGCGGTGATCAGCACGGTGACATAGGAGCCGGTCAGCGGGGTATACAGCGGCACCCAGGTGATGCCGACGGCATTTAACGTACTGGTGTTGGAGACGAAAGTGGTCTGCGCCAGCGTTGACGTGATGCTGTTGGCCGCGACGTGGCCGGCGTTGATGGCCGCCACGGTGGTCG
Organism: uncultured bacterium; assembly: GCA_903928345.1. Taxonomy (GTDB): domain Bacteria; phylum Armatimonadota; class Hebobacteria; order CAIYQO01; family CAIYQO01. Next base: position 3,119 of record CAIYQO010000178.1, read on the forward strand.
ACCAGTTGGCGTCCTGCTGGTTATCGACGTAGACCGTCACCGAGGTGGCGTCGCGGGACGGGCAGGTGTCGTTATTGGCATAGTTCCAGAAGCCCAGCGCCGTCACGGTCTGCGAGGAGCCCAGCGGCACCTGGATCCAGGTGTCCTTGGCGGTGACCTGCGCGGCGGTGGCGTTCATCAGGAAGTTCTGCCCGCTGGCCGCCCAGTTCACGCCGGTGGCGGCCGCGCCGTCGAACATGAAGTTGATGCCCCAGGAGCCGTCTGCGCGGCTGGCCGTATACGGCGAGCCGCAGGTGGCCGCGGCGGCGTAGGTGGCGTTGGCAATACCGTCGCCGGACTGGAAGTTGTACATCTTCTGCACCATGATGTACGGCGAGGGATCGGTGATCTGCTCAACGTGGCCGTCCATGAAGCCGGCGACCATTTTGCCGCCGTGGCGTCCCGCGTCGAAATCGCCGGGCACGTAGGCCACGTTGGCGAGGGGCTGCGGGACCTGGGTGGTGACCGCGGAGAGGGCGACGCCGCCGTCACCGACGACGATCACCAGGTTCGGCGGATCGATCTTGCCGAGGGCCTTGCCACCGAGGGCGGCGTTGAAGGCGTAGCCGTTGGTCAGGCGCGACTTGGTCGCGCAGACGAGCACGCCGCGGTCCAGGGAGATAGCCCCCCAGAAGTTGGAGTAGTCGGGCAGCATTTCGTCGTGGTCCTGCGCATACATCATCGTCGCGGTGATGATCTGCTTCTCGTTGTTCGTGCAGGAGGTCTGTCGGGCCTTTTCGCGCGCTTTGGCGAAGACCGGGAAGAGGATGGCTGCCAGGATCGCAATAATGGCAATGACGACCAGCAGCTCGATCAGTGTAAAGCCGTGTTTCCGAGTCATGAATGTCCCCTTTCATGGGAGGAGAGTGCGCTCCGCGGCGCGAGGCTAGCGTTGTAGCGGATAGCTACCATCAGCGTACACGGGTCGGCTGGTATTTACAAGGGGTTAACTTCAATAAAAACTCAACGACGGGGCGCCATTCACGGAGAGACCCCCGCGAGCCAGGCGCCCACGGGGGTCTCTTGCGTGAGGAGTGGCGTATCGCTTACTGGGTGGCGATGCCGAATTCGCGCAGGCCGACCCAGGTGTCGCCACCGTTGGCGGTAATCTGCACGGTGACATACGAGCCGGTCAGCGGGGTGTTGAGCGGATACCAGGTGAGGCCGACCGCGTTCGTGATGCTGGTGGCCGAGACGTAGGTACTCTTGGAGGGCGTGATCGTGAAGGCCGCGGTGCCATGCGCGCCGGCCATCGCCGTGGCGGTGGTGGAGAAGCAGGACTCGGCGATGTTGTCGACCCACACGTTCATCGAAGCCGCCTGGCGGCCCGGCACGGTGTCGTTATTGGCATAGTTCCAGATGCCCAGCGCGGTGACGGTCTGCGAGGAGCCCAGCGGCACCTGGAACCAGCACTTCGCGGCATCCGCATGCATCAGGAAGTTCTGGCCGCTGCCCGCCCAGTTCACGCCGGTCGCCGCCGCCCCGTCGAACATGAAGTTCACGCCCCAGGAGCCGTCCGCGCGGTTCGTGGTGTTGACGTAGCCACATTGGGTGCCCGCGGCGTAGGTGGCGTTGGCGATGCCGTCGCCGCTCTGGAAATTGTACATCTTCTGCACGATGACGTACGGCGACGGATCGGTGATCTGCTCGACGTGGCCGTCCATGAAGCCGGCGACCATCTTGCCGCCGTGGCGGCCCGCGTCGTAGTCGCCGGGCACGTAGGCCACATTGGCGAGGGGCTGCGGGACCTGGGTGGTGACCGCGGAGAGGGCGACGCCGCCGTCACCGACGACGATCACATTGTTCGGTGGGTCGATCTTGCCGAGGGCCTTGCTGCCGACCCAATTGTTGAAGGCATAGCCGTTGGCGAGGCGCGACTTGGTGGCGCAGACGAGCACGCCGCGGTCCAGGGAGATGGC
>CAIYQO010000179.1 GCA_903928345.1 uncultured bacterium
CCCATATGCGCCAACATAAGGCTATTCAAGCGTTGAGCCGTCGGAGCAGCTGTCGGGCTTGGACGGTTTGTCGGCGACGTTTGCGGGGCGCATCCCGGCAGGCATCGAGAAAGTCGAGCGGCGGTTCAACCCAGCACTGCAACGGCAAGGTCACGACGATAATCCCGCGAAGCGTCTCCCAGGCTAACCGGAACACCGCCCACAGGGAGAGGGGCCGCTGGTCGTCGTCGTCCTGAGGGGGAAAAAGCCACTGCGTCTTCGCAGAGGTCGTCCACCAGCAGCACCAGGAGCAACTTGGCGAGCAGCACTGCCCGCACGAGATCGGGGTGGCGTGCGGTGAGCGCTGCGAGTCCGAGTAGGCTTTTCATGCGTTTGATCGCGAGCTCGATTTGCCAGCGGAAGCGGTACAGGGCGACCACCTGGGCTGCCGAGGCCACCAGAGCGGGCAGCGTCGTAAACAGGAGCAGGTATTCGGCACTCTCGATCGTGCCGGGTTGGATTTGCGCTTTGCGACCGGATTTATTCTTTTTCGCCGATTTGGCGTGCGCTTTTTGTGCCCGCTCGCGGGCGAGGCGCGCCAAGTCGGCGGGCAATCGGCAAGCGATGAACCGCCCCAGGACGACGGGATCCGTGCGCTGCTGGGGGATCATGCGCACTTCCCAGGCCTGCACCGTATCGTGGAGCATCGTGCGGATCTCGGCGAGCAGATCGAAGGGGGTCCCCTCACGGTGCACGAGGGGAAACCGCGTCCACCCGATGCGCACCAGGACGGCGGCACCGGTCAGCACGGTGGCCAGGACGCCGGCCCGTGTGCCATAGTTGCGGTCGCCCACGACTACATCGCCCGGCTGGGGGGCGCTACGGTGGAGACCTTCCCCCTGGTGGGCATCGGTGAGTTCGATGGCATCCACCCGCTGCCGGAAGAGATCGAAGGTGAAATGCAGGCGAAACTCGGTGCCCTTTGCGCCAGGACTGGCGGCCTGCGACCCGTCGGTCAGCCGTAACCGCAGGCGCATGGGGGTGGGCAACGGCGTCCGGGCGGCTAATACTTGGAGGAGCACGACATGCAACCAATGGCCGGCCACCCGGATGCGCTTGCGGAGCGCTTCCTCCCCCAGCGACGCCAGGCCGAGGGCCGCGGCCCAGGTGACCACGAAACTGAGCGGGAGATTACAGGCATAGGCGAAGATCAATCGCAGGTATTGGGGGGCGGTGTTGATTTCGCGGTGGCGTAAAATCGCGCCAGCGGTCAACACGGAGGTTTCCAGATCAGCGGGTAAGCGCGCCAGGATCTGTGCCCATTGATCATCGGCAGTAAGGTAGGTTGTCGCAGGAGCGAGCGTGTGAGATGCCATCCCTTGATGATCCCCCTGCGAAGCGGAAATTATGGCAAAGATGGCGGTTCCATAAGCCTAAACTGGCGCATATGGGGTCGGGGGGTGAGGGCCTTACAGGTAAGGTAGATCTATTGCGAAAAACTGAAAATACCCAACAAAACCTCGTCACCCTCGTCACGGAATAATCGGCAGCACAACATGCGAGGGATGATCCGCGTCGCAGTAAATGGTCTGCTCCGCCACCTGCATCTCGGTATCCGTCGCCGGGTCGTTGCCGGTGTTCAGGTTGCGATTCAAGAGCGGAAAATTGCTGCTGGTGACGTCGACGCGGATGCGGTGGCCGGCTTTGAAGACATTGCTGGTGGCCTGCAGGTCGATGGTGAATGCGTAGATCTCACCCGGTTGCATGAGCTTCGGCTCGCCCCAGATGTCGTCGCGGAAGCGGGCGCGGATGGCCCCCTCGGTGATGTTGATCGAGCGGCCATCGGGATAGACATCGGTGAGCCGTGCGACGAAATCGGTATCACGGGCGGAGGAACTGGCATAGAGTTTCACCACCACCGGTCCGGTGACCTCGGTGTCTTCGGCGAGGATCTCTGAGGTGTACGTCAATACATCCGGACGGACCTCGGTGCGACGCTGGTCGTATGGACCCGGCAGGGCATGCTCGTAGAGTCCGGGGTTGTATGGACCGACGGAATGGTTGCCGCCATAGGTGGGCACAGGATCGGCGGGATCGTAGGTATAGCCGTCCGGCGTAGCGCCCGCCGCAGGGGTGTCGGTGGACAAACCACCGCCGGCACGGAGGTAGAAGTCCGTATATCGCGTGCGGGCTAGCGGCCATTCCTGCTCGTCGCGCCACTGGTTCAGTCCCATGACGAAGAGGCGGATGGGGGCGGGCAACACGTCCGCCGGCGTGCCGCCTTTGAGCAGCGCGTTCAGCCATTGGAAGGTATGATCGTTCTCGCGCAGCGCATCTTCGCCGAAATCCAACTCGCCCAGGGTCGTGACACCATTCATGCCGTGGGTCCAGGGGCCGATGAGCAGGCGATGGCTGTCACGCAAATCCAGCGTGGGGGCCTGCTCGCGCAGGGTATTAAACATGGCGAAGGTTTCCGCGGCATAATTATCGTACCAGCCGCCGGTGATGAGCGCGGGCGCACGGTATCCGCTCATATCCTTGCGGAAATTCACGCGCTCCCAATAAGCGTCATAGCGATCGTGCTGCACGGCGTCGCGATAGGCAGCGACGGGGGCGTGACCGCTGGCCTCATCCATGGTGAGCAGCGGCAGGTGCCGCAGCAGCGCCGGCACATCGAAGCGCGGCATGAGGGCGGCCTGCGAGACGCGGGAGGCACATTCGAATGCGAGCCAACTCCAGGTGAGCGCCAGGCTGAAGACGCCATCGATGTAATAGGCGTGTTTCCAGCAATCCCCGGCCATAAAGCGCGGGTTCAACGCGACCAGCATGGGATTGCCGGAGGGCGCCAGCGCCAGTTGCACGGCGGCGAGATAGGAATCGCCGAACATGCCGACGCGGCCATTGCACCAGGGTTGTTTGGCCAGCCAGTCGAGGGTATCGGCGCCGTCATTGGCCTCGTCGATAAAGGGGCGATGCTCGCCATCCGAATCGTAGCGCCCGCGGCAATCCTGCACCACCAGCGCCATGCCGTGCTCCGGGAAACCGGCATAGTAATGCGTCTTGTAATATGCGGTGCGCTGAAGCACGACCGGGAAGCTGCCTTCAGCGTCGGGCAGGTAGACATCAGTGGCGAGGGTCGCGCCGTCGCGCATAGGGACGCGGATATTCCGCAGGATGCGAGGGAAAGCTGGCATGGCGCCTCCTTATCGTTGCTGGCAATCATTATAGCAAAAGATCAGCGGAAGAGAACCGCATGTCTTTTGATTTGCCGACCACTTGTCGGAAAGAGTTATAAGAACTATGATGTCATGTTGATAATCCCGTGAGTTTTCTTGCCGGCGTATGGCCTGATAATATAGGGGAGTTTCCGAAGGAGGAAAGCATGAAGAAGGTCCTGCTCAGTTTGTTGCTTGCGGCGTTGATCGCCGTGACCTGTTCCTGTGTTCTGGCGGGTAAAAAGAACGGCACGCCCAAAACGCCGAAGGTGAAGGTTCCCCACGCCACGTTACTCACCCTGGACGGGTCGGTGAAGGATATGGTGCTCCCCAACGGGACGCAGTCTGCCACCTTTTCGCTTGTTTCCGGCGCCACTACCACCAATGTGGAACTCTGCTCGGCCGCCTATCTCTTAAAAATCGGCCTGACGCTGAAGGAAGGGGATAAGGTCACCGTCACCGGTTGGCAACACAACAAGAAGGACGGCGGCTCCATCCTGACCGCGCGCGATGTCACCATCGACGGCAAAACCACGACCCTGCGCGACGATGCCAAAAAGGGCGTGTGGGAGCCCAAATACGAGGCCGCCACGCTCGATGGGACCGTGAAAGACCTGACACAGGCCGTTACCACCACCGGCAGCAAGGGGAAGGCAAAGGCCCAGGAGGTCGACATGGCGTTTACGCTGGTGAGCGATGCCGTGCAGACGAAGATTACCCTCGCGCCGGCAGCGTACCTGACCCAGATTGGCCTGACGCTGAAAGAGGGCGATAAAGTTTCCATCAGCGGCTGGAAGCGCACGGTGTTCGACGAGACTTCCTTCGTGGTGCGCTCCCTGACCATCGATGGCAAGACCTATGTCTTGCGCGACGATAAGTTGCACGCCGCCTGGGCGCCAAAAACGCAAATCACCACGCTGCAGGGCACGG
>CAIYQO010000180.1 GCA_903928345.1 uncultured bacterium
ACCATGGCGATCTTCCTGAAGGGGGTGGTGGTGAGATACGATCCACTTCAGGGCAGCCCGCCATGGTTCCTTTCATTGAGGCCGGTTGCTCCGGGCAGCGAACGAACCCGGAGCGAGGGGGGGAAAGTGCGAAAGTCCACCATCAGGGAGATGAAACAAAACCACCGGGACATGCCGGTGGCCGTGGAGACGCGTGCTGAGTGGTCTGGTGAGACAACCTTTCGAAAGTTCTCACTTCCGCACATCGAAGGGGGCCTCCCCCTTCAGGGCACCGATGCCGTCTCCTGGCCGGTTGCCAACCCGATTGCTCGGGTATTCCTGATGCTGCCGATAAGTTACCAGAGACGAGCGGCGGTGTCAAGGGGGTGGGGGAGGAAAGTAACCTGTGAAATAGTTCGCTCCCGGCTATTGACAAGCGCCAAATTCATGTTTATCCTGTAAAGCAGAGCGGAATACTCAGCATTAACTGGCCTCCCGACACGGGAAGAAAGGATCACGACGTGAATTACGCGACCGACGCCACGAAATTGATCGGGCGTACCCCGCTGGTGAAGCTCAACCGGGTGGTGGGCGACACGACGGCGCTGGTGCTCGCTAAGCTGGAGATGTATAATCCGGCCAGCAGTGTGAAGGACCGCATCGGCGTCTCGATGATCGAAGCCGCCGAACGCGCCGGCGCCATCGGGCCGGACACCGTGCTGCTGGAGCCCACCAGCGGCAACACTGGCATCGCGCTGGCCTGGGTGGCCGCCGCCCGCGGCTACAAGTTGATCCTGGTGATGCCGGAGTCGATGAGTTTGGAGCGCCGGCAGGTGCTCAAGCTGCTCGGGGCCGAACTGATCCTTACGCCCGCGGCGGAGGGGATGCCCGGCGCGGTGCGCCACGCCGCGGATCTGGCGCGCGACGACAAAAAGTACCTGCTGCTGCAGCAGTTCGAGAATATTGCCAACCCGGCGATCCACCGGCTGACCACCGGCCCGGAGATCTGGCGCGACACCGACGGGCTGGTGGACATCTTCGTGGCGGGCGTCGGCACCGGCGGCACCATCACCGGCGTGGGGCAGATGCTCAAGGAGTGGAAACCGAGCGTGCGCCTCGTGGCCGTGGAGCCCGCCGCCTCGCCGATGCTCTCCGAAGGGCGCAAGGGGCCGCATCCGATCCAGGGGATCGGCGCCGGCTTTATCCCCGGAGTGTTGCAGCGCGACCTGCTCGACGAAGTGCTGCCCGTGCCCAGCGACGAGGCGATTACCATGACGCTGCGCCTGGCGCGCGAGGAAGGGCTCTTCGTCGGCATCTCCGCCGGCGCCGCCGCCTGGGCCGCCGTGCAACTGGCACAACGCCCGGAGCACGCCGGCAAAGTCATCGTCACCCTGTTCCCCGACAGTGGGGACCGCTACCTCTCGACGGCCGCCTTCCAGAGCGTGCTGGCCAGTTGACCTGTGAAAGGAACGATCATGAGCAAGACCTTCGGTTTCGATACGCTGGCCCTGCATGCCGGGCAGCAGGCCGATCCCACTACCGGCGCCTGCGCGGTGCCGATCTACCAGACCGCGTCGTATACCTTCCACGACTCGGAACATGCCGCCAACCTTTTCGGGCTGAAGGAGTCGGGCAACATCTACACCCGGATCATGAATCCCACCTGGGCTGTGCTGGAAGAGCGCATCGCGGCGCTGGAAGGCGGCGCGGCGGCGCTGGTCACCGCGTCGGGGCAGGCGGCGGAGACGCTGGCCATCCTCAACGTGGCGGGCGCCGGCGACCACATCGTCGCCTCCTCCAGCCTGTACGGCGGCACATATACGCTGCTGCATTACACGCTGAGTCGCATGGGGATCGAGACGACCTTCGTCGACGCCTCCGACCCGAAGAATTTCCAACGCGCCATCCGCCCCAACACTAAAGCGCTCTACGCCGAGACCCTGGGCAATCCCAAGAACGACGTGCTCGATATCGCGGCGGTGGCGGCGGTGGCGCACGCCGACGGCTTACCCCTGATCATCGACAATACCGTCACCACGCCGTACCTGTTAAAGCCTATCGAATGGGGTGCGGACGTCGTCATTCATTCGATGACGAAGTTCCTTGGCGGGCACGGCACCTCCATTGGCGGAATTATCGTCGACAGCGGCAAATTCGACTGGACCAGCGGACGGTTCCCCCTCTACACGAATCCCGACCCGAGCTACCACGGGCTGGTGCCGGTAGAGGCCTTCGGCAACCTGGCGTATATCTTCAAGGCGCGCGTGCAACTGTTGCGCGACCTGGGTCCCGCGCTCAGTCCCTTCAACGCCTGGACGATTCTCCTCGGGGTGGAGACCCTCGGCCTGCGCGTGCAACGGCATAGTGACAACGCGCTACAGGTGGCGCGGTTCCTGGAAGCGCATCCCTCGGTGTCCTGGGTGAACTACCCCGGTTTACCGAGCCATCCCACGCATGCGCTCGCGCAGAAGTACCTGCGGCACGGCTTTGGCGGCCTGATGGGCTTCGGCATCAAGGGCGGGAAAGAGGCCGGCAAGCGCTTTATCGACAGCGTGGAGCTGCTCTCGCACCTGGCGAACATCGGCGACGCGCGGTCGCTGGTGATCCACCCGGCGAGTACGACGCATCAGCAGCTCTCCCCGGAGGAGCAGGTGTCGTCCGGCGTGACGCCGGACTTCATCCGCCTCTCCATCGGGCTGGAAACGGTCGACGACATCATCGCCGACATCGACCAGGCGCTAGCCAAATCGCAGGGGTAAGCCGCGCGACATACGCCTCGCGCACGCCCGCACGATGACCGCTCATCGTGCGGGCGTGCGCTTGACAGGCGGCTGGTTTGGCGTATAATTTCCATAGCTAACCCACCTTTTCGTCCGGTAATCACGTGGTTGCTCTTCCCGGTAGCTACTTCAAGGAGGTCGGTATGCACCATTCCCCCCCGCGACGAGGGTTTACCCTCATCGAACTTCTGGTCGTGATAGCCATAATAGCTATCCTGGCCGCCATTCTCTTTCCGGTCTTTGCCAAGGCGCGTGAAAAGGCGCGGCAGACCGCCTGCCTGAACAACCAGAAGCAGATCGCCCTCGCCATCATGATGTACGCGCAGGACCACAACGAGCTGCTGCCCACCTACGACACGGTGTGGGGCAGCCTCAGCCTGGATCGCGGCGTGCTCATCTGCCCCACGAAAGGGAAGCGCACCCTTAACGGGTACGGCTTCAACTACGCCGTGTCCGGCTCGGCGCTGGGCGAAATCACCGATCCGACGGGCACGCCGCTCGTCGCCGATACCTCGAACACCATCGACAACACGCTGCGCGACGGCGGGGACATCGACTTCCGCCATTCCGGCAAGGTGATCGGCGCCTACGTGGACGGCCACGCGGAGGCCGTGCAAATCCTCGGTCTGCCTATCTACAGCGAACCGTTCTCCGCCACCTCGCTCAACAGCGGGTGGACCTTCCCGGCCAACCCGTCGTATAAGAACGTCGAGATCAAAAACAACGGCACGGATTACTACCTCCACGCCTTCCCCTCCGGCCTCGACGGCGCGTCCTCCTACATCACGCTGCCGAAGATCGTGCGCGGCAACTTCCGGCTGGAACTCGACATGGAGGTGACTAACTCCGCCGTGACGCCGATCTACGTGCAGGGAACCGCCAACTACGTCTTCAACCTGTACCACCACAACAACGGCAACGACTGGCGCGACACCAGCGGCGCCAACAGTTATGCCAACTACTTCGGCAGCGCCTACACCGCCGCTCCGCCGGGGCTATTTTATAACAACGCCGCCCAGTGTGCCATTCTCTACAGCAACTGGGGCCACGTCACCCTGCAGCGCCTCGGGTCGTCCTTCACCATGTCGGCGTACCAGAAAAGCACCCCGGGCAACGTGCTCAACTGGACCTTCCCCAATCCCACACCGCCGCTGGACGACGTGTATTACCTCGGCCTCTCGACGCGCTTCGGCGGCGCCGGCGACGTGTATTGGGACAACATCACGATCTCTCAGTAGAGCAAGGAGGACGAGATCATGCGTAGACATTCCGCCCGTATGGGCTTTACCTTAATCGAACTCCTCGTCGTCATCGCGATAATAGCGGTGTTGGCGGCGATTCTGTTCCCGGTCTTTGCCAAAGCGCGCGAGAAGGCGCGCCAGACGTCCTGCATGAACAACGCGCGGCAGATCGCGCTGGGCATCAGCATCTACACGCAGGACAACGACGAGATTCTACCCACCTCCGATGGCGTGTGGGGGGCGATCAAAATCGACAAGGGATCGCTCATCTGCCCCACCGCGGGCACGAAGATCGCCAACGCCTACGGGTACAACTCCACGCTGAGCGACACGGCCATCGGCAACTACACCGACCCGACGTCGGTGCCGCTGGTGGCGGATTCCTCCAGTGCCACGAACTTGCTGGTTACCGGCGCCGACGTGGCGAAGCGGCATACCAACAACACCGCCATCGCCGCCTATCTCGACGGGCATTGTGCCATCACCAGTTGGATCGGGCTGCAAGTTTTTTCCGACGGCTTCTCCAGCACCTCGCTGAGTGCGTGGACGCTGCCGTCACCGACTCCCAACGTGAAGGTCGAGGGCAGCGGGACGAGCTGTATGTTGCACTTTCTACCCAACGGCACTGCCGACGGCACCTCGTGTTACTACCTGCTGCCCTCGGCCATCAAGGGCGACTTCCGCTTCGAGATGGATATGACCGTCATGGGATCGCCCATCACCGTACTCACGCTGGCGCGCGCGGACAATGCGAAGAATATCGTCAACCTGTACCACCACAACGACGGTTCCTGGCGCTGCGACTCCGGCAGCAACCAGTGGGGGATGACCGTGCGTCCGTTTATGAACTCCGGCAGCTACGCCGTACCGTATGGCAGTTGGGGCCATTGGACCATTTCGCGCAGCGGTACGACCCTCACCCTCATGCTGGCCCCGCGCGGCGGCATGGGCATGTGCACCACCTGGACCTTCTCCCCCTGCATCACCGACGACGTGGGCCGCATCGGCGTCGCCACCCGCTTCAGTCCCGGCGAGTGCTACTGGGACAATATCGCGTTCAGCGAGTAAGCCCGCGCACGAACGACTGACCGCCGCCCACGCTAATTGGCGTGGGCGGTGGTGTTTTCGTCTCCCGGTACCGGCAGGATTCTCTCCCGCGAGCACGAAGGAGAAGGTAGACCATTTACCGGTTAGAGGAGGAGTCCCATGCGCGGGTTGATTTGTTTGGTGTTGGCGTGTCTGGCCGCGGCTGTGTGGGCGCAGGCGGAGCTGCCGATGAATATCGTGCGGGCGCCGGGGGCGGTGACGGTGGACGGCAAGCTGAACGACTGGACCCTCACCGCGCCGGTGACGTACGAGGTGGACGGCAACGCCACCGACCGTCGCGCGAAAACCTACGCGATGTGGGACGACCAGAAGCTCTACCTGGCCTACGTGGTGCGCGACAGCTCGCCGTTGAAAAACGCCGGCGACGACCCCACGCGCGCCTTCAAAACGGGTGACTCGCTGCACTTCTACTTCAGCACCGCGGCGACGGTGGCCGCCACTCAGAGCGACGGCGGGCCGCAGGACTACCATATCCTCATGGCCGTACTGGGCGGCAAGCCGGTGGTGCATGCCTTCCGGCAGAAGAAGCCCGGCGTGACGACGAGCACGGTGATGTCCTCCCCGGCCTCGCACATCGAGCTGGCATGGACGGGCCCGGTGCCCGGCGCGGAGATGGCCTACCACATCGAAGGCGGGGGCTACGTGGTGGAAGCGTCCATCCCGTGGGCCTTCTTCGACGATTTCCACCCGACCGGCGGGCAAAAGGTGGCGGCGGATGCGGCGGTGAACTTCTCCGACACCACCGGCACCACCAACAGCGCCAAGGTGTGGTGGCATCGCGGGTCGAGCCAAATCCTCGACGTGCCGTCCGAATTACGCTTCGAGCGCAACCTGTGGGGCACGGGGATCTTCCGCGCCCCCGGCGAGCACCCGCTGGTCATCGACAACGAGAATATCTACCTGACCCCCACACCTGGCCCGATGACGATCGACGGCAACCTGGATGACTGGGATATGTCCACCGCCTACGGCCCGCAGTATGTCGACCCCATCCTCAAGGAGCAGAACAACGTCACCTGGGCGATGATGTACGACGCGCAGGCGCTATATCTCGGCGCCATCTTCCACGCCGGGCAACCCATCACGAACGTCAGCGGCATCGAAAACACCTGGTGGCTGGGCGATTCGCTGGAGTTCCGCATGGCGCTCAACCCGAAGGAGCAGGGGAATATCCGCGAGAACGACAACCTCTGCACCTTCGGCATCTGGTACAACTCGGTGGAGAAGAAGGACTACGTGGCGCTGCAACGCTCCTTCAAATTCACCCCGGGCGATATCAGCGCGATCACGGTGAAGTCGGCCGCCATCCCCGGCGGGCGCAGCTTCGAAGTGCGCGTGCCATGGACGGTGCTGAAGGACTGCGCGCCGCCCAAGGCGGGCGACCAGATCCTCTGCACGCTGGCGGGCATCTGGAAGAACGGCCTGCGCGCCTACGGCATGGGCAGCATCTCCTCCTTCCGCGGCGTGGACAACTGGGGCGAGGCGCACTTCCTCGCCGACGGCAAGCAGCCGCTGGTCTTCCGCAACCTCATCCAGCCGCAGGCGGTGGTGCTGCCGCTCAACGCGGGTGTCTATAAGACGACCGTCACCGCGCCGGCCAAGGGGCTGCTCTCAGCGGGCATCTACCGCGACGGCAAGCTGCTGCGCACGCTGACGGCGGGGCACGAAGTGGCTGCAGGGCCGGTGGAAATCGGCTGGGACGGCAAGGACGACGCCGGGCAGACCGCACCCACGGGGGCGTACGAGCTGCGCGCGCTGGTGAATGGCGGGCTGCACGCCGAATACACTACCACCTTCGGCAACCCCGGCAATCCGCCCCACGACAGCCCCAACCCCAAGCACGGCTGGGGCGGCGTGTGGGACAACGTGAAAGATGTCGCCGCCGACGCCACCGGCCTCTATCCCATCTGGGGCATCGAGGAGGGCGACGGCGGCCTGCTGCACGTGGACGAAGACGGCAACCTGCTCTGGCGGCAGCACCTGCCGCTGGCGCAGCCGGGCCGGCAGATGGCGGACGCGGTGAACGCCCAATACGTCTACATCGCCAACGATCCTAACGACACCAAGGGCGGCAAGGCCGGCCTGTGGCGCGTGCGCACCGAAAACGGCAGCTACGTGCCCTTCCCGCACGAGGGCAGCGATCCGCTGGCCTTCACACTGGACGGCATCAGCAAGCCGGTCGGCACGGATGAGTCCTGCGTGGGCGGGCTGGCGGCGACGGCAACCACCCTTTACGCGAGCGCCCATTACCAGAACCAGGTGGTCGCCTACGACGCCGAGACGGGCGTACGCGGACGTGCCTACGATGTGCCGTCCCCGCGCGGCATCTGCCTGGATGGCGACGGCCTGCTGGTTGTCACCGGCAAAACGGTAGCGCGGCTGAACCTGACCACCGGCGCACTGACCCCCGTGCTCACGCGCAACCTGGTCGATCCCTGGCATGTGGCAGTGGACGCCAAGGGCAACATCCTCGTCACCGACCGCGGCACGGCCCAGCAGGTCAAGCGTTTCGACCGCACCGGGCGGCTGCGCGCCACCTTCGGCAAGCCCGGCGGGCGCACGAATAACGGCGCGTATCATCCGGACGAGCTGCGCAACCCGGCGGGGATCTCCGTGGCGGCCTCGGGGAAGATCTTCTTTAGCGAAGATGCCCAGCCACGTACCTTCACCCGTCTCAGCCCGGCGATGAAATACGAAAATCAGTGGGCCGGCTCGTGGTACAGCTCCGGCGAGGTGTGTGTCGATCCCGAGCACCCCGAATTCGGCTACCTGTGGAACACCGAGGGGATCACCCGCTTCCGCATCGACTACGCGAAGAAGAGCTACGTTCCCGATGCCATCTGGTCCACCTTCGCGTTGCCGGCGGGTAAATATGGCCGCTGGTTCCCGCGCATCGTGCACTACGCGGGCAAAACCTACCTCTTCTGCGCCGGCACCCCGACCAGCCTCTTCCGCATCGACGGCGACCGCATGACGCTGGTGACCTCCATCGGCGCCGACCGCAAGGGTAACAACGTGACGACCTGGGTCTTCACCGACCTTAACGACAACGGTGTGCAGGACGGCAACGAGCTGGTCTACCCGCCCGCCCCCGCCAACCCGCGCGCGTTCTTCACCGGCAACTATTGGAGCGGCAGCATCGACGCGCGCGACCTGACGATCTACCTCTTCACCCAGCAGTACGGCGTGAAGAACAGCGCCATGGCGGTGACGCCGACCTTTACGAAATCCGGCGTGCCCGTTTACGACCTTACGACCGCCCGCGTCATCCCCCTGATCGCGGCCAACCGCAACAACAGCAGCGTCAGCTCCATCTGGCACACGCCCGATGGCGGCGTGGTGGGGAACGCCGACGCCAACGGCTCCGACCCACGCGGCATCGGGCACAGTTCGCACCTCTCCGACGTCTTCGTCTTCCGCCTCGACAAGGACGGCAACCTGCTCTGGCGCGCCGGCAAAAAGGCCAGCGGCATCGCGAAGAACGGCGAGTTCTACGGTCGCGCGTGCGGCCTGGGCGGGCCCATCGGCACCGACTACTTCGACTTCGTCGACGAAGGCGGGCAGGACAAGGTCTTCACCATGGACGGCCTCTTCGTCGGCAACCTGCTCAACGACCCCGCGGTGTCGCAACCGAGCGAGAACACGCTGGCGGTAGAGCATTTCAACTCCATCGTCTACCAGAACGCGCAGGACAAGCAGTGGTACTTCGTGGCCGGCAGCAGCTATTGCAGCATCTGGCGCATCGCCGGCCTGGACACTATCACCCGGCAGACGGCAAAGCTGACCGTGCCGTAGCAGCAGCGGCACCTGGATGAAGGAGGCAACCATGGGTAGACGTATCGGTGTGGTTATCGGCATCCTGCTGGCGTGCGTCGCGTTGGCCGGCGCGCAGCCGCCGGCCACCAAGCCGGCCGTGCCCGGCATGTCGCTGCTCGACGCATTATGCCGGGGCGATGTCAGCGAGGTAAAGCGGAATCTGGCGGCGGACCCGACGCTGGCGGTGACGCGGATCAAGCACAATTATTGCTATCCGATTGACTTTGCCATCCAAAACGAAGGCACGGCCGTCCTCGAGTTGCTGCTGGCCGCCGGCGCGGATGTCAACACGCATAATGGCGAAGGGAATCGCCCGCTGCACAACGCCGCGCTCTTTGGGAACGTTGACGCCGGGCGCCTGCTACTGGCGAAGGGCGCCGTCATCGATGCCCGCAACCATCACGGGGTGACGGCGTTGCTGATGGCCGCCGAAAGCGGTAAGGAAAAGTTCGTCGATATGCTGTTGGCAAAAGGGGCTTCCGTCACGAGCAAAGATCGTGACGGAAGCTCCATGCTGCTCCTTGCGGCCTATAGCCGGAGTTTCCCCACGATCCTGCGCGCGCTGAACGCCGGGGGCGATGTGAAAGCGGTGAATGAGAACGGCGAGACCGTCTTACATGCCGTGCTGGCGCATTTAAAGAATGCCGATATTGGGTACGGGCGTCCCCCGGAATATGGCGACCCGAAGAATGCGGCAGCAATCTACGCCATGGAGTTGGAGAAGTTGCCCGAAGCGGATCACGAGACCGTATTGGCGCAGATCGATCCCGCGGCGAAGGATCTCCTGACGGCGTTAGTCTCCTTTTTCGTGAAGCGCGGCGCGAACGTGAACGCCGTGGATGAAGCCGGCCGCACGCCGCTGCTCGACGCGGCGCAGACCGGGAATCTGGATACCGTCAAGTTTCTGCTCGACCACGGGGCAAAGATGGATGTCACCGGCGATGACGGCATGACCCCGGCCTGGGCCGCCGCGTCGTCCGGCAACGCCGAGGTGCTGACCCTCCTGGCGGAGAAGGGCTGCCCGCTGAACGTCGCGCTGGACGACGGCTCCACCACGTTGCACGCGGCGGCACGCGCGCACTCGGCGGCGATGGCCACCCTGCTGTTGGCGAAAGGTGCTGACCCGCAAGCGTTGGACGATGCAGAGGAGACCCCCCTCTTTGACGCCGTGCATGAGAGCAAGTGGGGGGCGTACGACGATCCTGACGCCTGCCGGCTCATCACCGTGTTACTCGATCATGGTGGCAAGGTGAACGCGCGGAATAACCGGGGCGACACCCCGCTACATATGGCCGTCGCGGAGTCGCATCTCGGTATCATCCCGCTCCTCGTCGCCAAAGGCGCCCGGCTGGACGCGAAAAATAATGCCGGCCAAACGCCGTTGCAACTCATCGACCACATGGGAGATCTCAACACGCGCAAATTGTTGCTGAAAGCGGTGGGGAAGGGTTGAAGCCCGACGCCTGATGCGCTCTTCTACCGAGCGTGAGGTTCACCGAGGGAGAAGGATATGGTTAGACGCATCATCGGCGGTATATTACTGGGCCTCCTCATGCTGACCGGCATGCCGACATTGGCAAAGGAGACACCGCGCCCGCTGGTGCAGGCCAACGACCGCGTGCTGATCTTCGGCGACAGCATCTCGACCGGCAAAGGGTATGGCTACCTGGCCGTGAATCTGCTCAATGCGGAGCACCCGGAGCTGCACCTCACCTGGATTGAGCACGGGCATCCGTTCTATACCGCGTTGCGTGCCGCGACGCTGCTGGACGATGTGTTGGCGAAGAAGCCCACGCTGGTGACCATCATGTTCGGCACCAATGACCTGGGCTCCGGCGGCGCCCGAGGGGTGAGTGAACTGAAAAACCGCCTCCGTGCCCTGGTCGAACCGTTGCGGAAGGCCGGCGTGCGGGTGGTACTGCTGACGCCGCCCTACAACAGCGACGCCACGCCCCTGGGCAAAGAACTCAACCGCGCGCCTCTGCCGCGCATGGGCGAAGAAGTCCTGGCACTGGGGCGGGAGTTGCATGTGCCGGTCTTCGACATCTTCACCTGCATGCAGCAGGCGGATCTCGCCGGACGCGCCAAGGATCCCGCCTTTCGGATGTACAATACACCCGGCGATTGCCACCCGAATGCCACAGGGCATCAGATCATGGCGCGCGGACTGGCGGATTTTCTGCTCGGGCAAAGCACGGTGCGGCATCAGCCGTTCCATTGGCACTACCGCGGTTTGCCGCAGGCGACCGCCGTGTTTGCCCACCAACCGGCGGATGTCGCCGCGCTACCGGGGGTCAAACCGTTGCTGCTGAACACGCGGGAACAGATCGATGACCTCGACCGTTGGAAAGGCGTGGCCGACCTCTCTGCCACGGCGTATACGGCGTGGGACGCCACCGCGCTCTACCTCACCATCGAGGTGACCGATGATGTCATTATGGCCGGGGAGAAACAACCGGCCTGGGGTTCCGACGGCGTCGAACTCTTTGTCGATACCCGCCCGCCCGCGCGGCGCGACGTGATCCTGACGCCCGGCTATTACCAATTGCTGGTCGCCGTGCCGCTCACCGATGGCCCCGCGCCCGTCGCCTGCGGCAATCTGGATCAATGCGACACCGCCGCCGTCGCCGCCACCTGTACCCGCGGGGCCGGCAGGTATCGCCTGCAGGTCGCCATTCCCTGGGCGGCGTTGCACTTCACCCCGACCCGGGGGGCGAAGCTCGGGTTCGACTTCGCCGTCAACGATAAAGACACGCCGGACAAACCGCGCTACAAGGCGCTCTGGCGTGGACAAGGTGATGATTATATGAATGCCGGTGCGACCGGCACGCTGCTTCTGATGAAGTAGCGAAGTATTCTCGCGTTCGCAAAAGGAGACCTTCCATGATGTTCCGTATCCTCGCCCTGTGTGGCATATTGTTGGCGTCGACCGTGCTGGCGTGCGCGCAGCCGGCGCTCGAACAGAAAGCCCCGACCGAGCAATTCCGCCGTGCGCTGCAGGAGCGTAAACTCGATGAAGTGAAGCGATTACTGGCCGCCGACCCGACGCTTGCAACGGCGGTGCTCCCCAACGACAACAACTATCCCATCTTTTATGCCCTGCAAGGAGACGGCACGGAGCTGCTGGAGCTGCTGCTGGCGGCGGGTGCGGATGTCAATACGCGCAACAGCGAAGGCGGACACCCGCTGCAGGCCGCCGCGAGCAACAATAACGTGCCGGCGGGGCGCCTGCTGCTGGCAAAGGGCGCGGCCATCGACTACCGCGACCACACGGGGATGAGCGCGCTGTTGCAGGCCGCCGCGAACGGCGGCGACCGCTTCGTGGAGATGCTGCTTGCGAAAGGGGCCAGCCCGGCAATCAAGGATCGCATGGGCCACTCCTTCCTGCAGTTTGCGGCTCAGGGGCGGAACTTGAAGATCATCCTGACGGCGCTGGCCAAGGGCGGTGACGTAAAGGCCGTGGATAAAAACGGCGATACCGTGCTGCACGCCATGCTGCAGAATGTCGAGAACGGCGACGATATCAGTTACGGCTCCGGGCGCGAACATGCCAACGCCGACGAGAAGGCGAACGAATACAGCACGGCGCTGGACGCCCTCTCGGAAACGGAGCGGGATGCCTTCGTCACCGACGTCGGTCCTGCGGCGAAAGACCTGACCACGGCGCTGCTCACCCTTTTGCTCAAGCGCGGCGCGGACGTGAACGCCGCGGACGAAGCCGGGCGCACCCCGCTGCTCGATGCCGCGCTGCAAGGCAACCTGGACGCGGTCAAATTCCTGCTGGACAAAGGCGCGAAGCTGGACGTGGTCAGCGACAGCGGCATGACCCCGGCCTGGGCGGCGGCGGCCTCCGGCAACCTCGCGTTGCTGCAATTCTTCGCCGACAAAGGCTGTCCGCTCACCGCCGCGCTGGACGACGGCTCGAACTTGCTCCACGCCGCCGCCCGCGCGCAGAGCAAGGAAGAGGTGACGCTGCTGCTCGCCAAAGGCATCGCCCTCGACGCGCTGGACGACGCGGATCAGACGCCGCTCTTCGACGCGATCAGCAACAGCCAGAACAACGGCGGTGACGAAGGTGGCGTCGACACGGGGGCCGCGATCGTGAGCCTGCTGCTCGAGCACAAATGCAAAGTGACTCTGCAGGATAACCAGGGCAACACGCCGCTGCACATGGCGATTTCCAACGAGCACGTCACCATCGTCCCGTTGCTCGTGGCCAAAGGGGCGAAGCTGGACGTGAAAAACAACGAAGGCCAGACGCCGTTGCAACTCATTGAGAAGCTCGATGATGCCAAAGCGCGCGCCGCGATGAAAAAGGCGGTGGGGAAGGGATAACCCGGCGTCGCGCGGGATTCGCATGAAGGAGGCAGCGATGGGATGGCGTTTTGGTGGCGTTTGCGCCGTGTTGTTGGCAGGGATTGCGCTGGCCGGCGCGCAACCGGGGATCGTACCGGGACCGGGCGGCGGCGTTCCCCCGGCAGCGGAACCGCCGACCCCGGCGGCAATCTTCTATAACGCGATTAACGAGAATAACCTTGTGACGGTACAAAAAATGCTGGCCGCCGACCCGACGCTGGCGGTGACCGCCCCGCCAGGGCAGTGCGGTGCCCCGTTGATCGCCGCCGCGCAGAACGCCGACACGACGATGATCGAAACGTTGATCGCCGCCGGGGCGAAAGTCAACGTGCATGACGGCGACGGAGTGCACCCGCTGGATTTCGCGGCAATCGCCAACAAAGTCGCAAACGGGGAGCTGCTGCTGGCCAAAGGCGCCGCTATTGAAGCCCGCGATCACGACGGGATGACCGCGCTGTTGAACGCCGTGTTTTGGGGGAGCCCCGAATTTGTCGATATGCTCCTCGCGAAGGACCCGACGGTGATCGACCGCTCGGGGCACACCATTCTGCTGTACGCCGCGGTCAACGGGAAGCTGAAACTTATCCTGACGGCGTTGCCGAAAGACAACATCAAGCGCGTGGATAAGAACGGCGATACCGTGCTGCATAACTTACTGCAAAATGCCAACGTCGGCGAGGATATCCGCTATGGCGGGGGGCGGGATCGCGACCTGCAGGGCCCGGCGAATGACCTGGCCACGGAACTCGCCACCCTTCCCACAGCGGACGCCCAGGCCTTTACCGCGGAAGTCGGTCCCGCGGTGAAAGATCTGACCACCGCGGAGACGATCTTCCTCATTAAGCGCGGGGCGGAGGTGAATGTGATCGACGAGGCCGGCTACACGCCGCTGCTGGAAGCCGCCCTGCTGGGCAACCTCGACACGGTGCAGGCGCTCCTCGACCACGGCGCCCGGCTGGACGTGGTGACGGACGACGGCATGACCCCGGCGTGGGCGGCGGCCGCCTCCGGGAATGCCGCGATGCTGCAGTTGCTGGCCGACAAGGGGTGCGCACTCACCACCGCGCTGGAGGACGGCTCGACGCCCCTGCACGCCGCCGCACGCGTGGAAAGCAAGGCGGCGGTACTGCTGCTGCTGGCGAAAGGCGCCGACGTGCAGGCGCTGGACGACGCGGAAGAGACGCCCCTGTTCGACGCGATTCACAATAGCCCGACAGAGGGGAATGCCGACGTCCTAAAAGACGAAATCGTGCCGTTGCTGCTCGAACACGGCAGCAGCGTCACCGCGCAAAACAACCAGGGCGACACGCCGCTACACGTAGCCATCAACGAGCAGCGCTACAACATCATCCCCCTGCTCATCGCCAAAGGCGCCAAGCTGGACACGAAGAACCACGACGGTATAACCCCGCAGCAGCTCATCGACAACGCCGGACCGCAGAAAGCCATGTTGAAGAAAGCGGTGGGGCAGGGGTGAGCCAGCGTGCCACGCTCCATACCATACTGTGAGGACCCATGACCACGTTGCCGACCACGGGGAAGATCCTCGTCACCGATTTTGACGGCACGCTGACGCAGCGCGATTTTTATCGCATTGCGCAGGCGGTTCTGGTGCCACCGGGGACGCCGGACTACTGGGAGGGGTTCATCACGGGGCGGCTGACGCATTTCGAGGCGATGCAACGCATCTTCTGGCATATCCGCGCCGACGCGGAAACCGTGCTGCGGGCGGCGGAGACGATGGGGCTGGATCCGGACGCCGGCACCGCGACGACGGCGTTACGCGCGGCGGGGTGGGGGACCGTAGTCGCCTCCGCCGGGTGCGCCTGGTACATCGACCGCCTGCTGGCGGAAGTGGCGATGACGGCGACCGTCTACGCCTGCCCGGGCGTGCTCGACCCCGCGCGCGGGCTGCTCATGCACCTGCCGGACGGCCCCTTCCGCGACCCGCGCATCGGCGTGGACAAGGCGGCGGTGGTGCGCGCCGCGCTGGCGGCGGGGGCGGAAGTAGCCTTCGCGGGTGACGGCCGGCCCGACCTGGCTCCCGCGCTGCTGGTGCCGCCGACGCGCCGTTTCGCCACGCATTGGCTCGCGGAGGAACTCACCCGGCTGGGGCAGCCCTTCCAGCGCTTCACGCACTGGGCGGAAATCGCCCCGCGGCTGCTGGAGGCATGACATGCAGATCGACACGCAGATCACCATCCCCTCGCTGGTGCGCATCAAGCCGGGGGCGCTGGAACGCCTCGGGCTCTACCTGGCGCGCGCGGAGTACCGGCAGGCCGTGCTTATCGCCAGTGCCGGGCTGGACGACACCCTGGTGCAGACCGCCTTGCGCAGCCTGGATACCCACGACATCCGCGTGGTGCAGCAGACGGCGGTGGACGACGCGACTTTCGAACGGGCGACGGCGCTCTTCGCGGATTTCCCGCCCGGCACGCAGGCGGTGATCGGCCTGGGCGGCGGCAAGGCGCTGGATACGGCCAAATACGCCGCCTTCCTCGCCAAGCAGCCCTACTTCGCCGTGCCCACGTCGCTCTCCAACGACGGCTTCGGCAGCCCGCAGGCCAGTCTCACGTATGCCGGCAAACGGCGCTCGCTGGCGTGCCGCATCCCCTCCGCCATCGTCATCGACACCGCGGTGTGCCTGCAGGCGCCGGACGCGCTATGGTGGTCTGGGGTGGGGGATCTCATCTCGAAGGTGACCGCCATTGCCGATTGGAAGCTGGCCTTCCACGCCGCCGGCGCGGTGGTGAACGACTTCGCCGCGCTGCTTTCCGATGCCACCGTCTTTCAGTTCATAGCACGCCCGGCGCACGATCTGGACGGCGTGGGGCTGCTGGGCACTGCGCTGATGCTCAACGGCATCGCCATGGAGATCAGCGGCTCCTCGCGTCCGGCCAGCGGCAGCGAGCACCTCATCTCCCATGCTCTGGACACCGTCACCGCCCGCCCGCGCCTGCACGGCCTGCAGGTGGGCACGGCCACCTATCTCGTGAGCCGGCTGCAGGGGCAAGGCACCGCGCGCATCGCGCAGGTGCTCGACGCCGTGGGCTTCTGGCGCGGCATCCGGGCCGACCCCTTCTCCAAAGCCGAGTGGCTGGAAGCCGTGCGCCTGGCGCCGACGGTTAAGCCCGGCTTCTACACCATCCTCACTACCCGCGACTGCCTCCCCGAAGTCGCCGACATCCTCGATACCGACCCGGTGCTGGCGGAGTGTTTCACGGGGTAGGCAGGAATAGCGCTTGCCTTGCCGAAAAACGTGACATGCGGATGAAACGCGGGTATCTGGTCACAGGCGGAATGCTGGTGAGCGGGCTGGCGATAATGCTGCTGACGCAGTCGGATTGGATGCTGGCTGGGCTCTTTCTCGCTGCCGTCTCGGTGGTCTTCATCATCAAATACACCTTCGAAGATGCGATCATGCCCGCCCTGCGCCGCCATACGCTGTATCCCGCGCGGGTAAAGCACCGCGGCGTCACCTATCATGGCCTGTTTGTACCAGCGGGACGCCTGGGGTTGCTGATTACCAGCGTTCTCGTCACCGCGTGCGGCGTCGGATACTTATTCTCCGTGCCGCGTGCCCCGGGCGAGACTTTCTTCTCGCAGCTCGAACTGCTGAGATTCATCATCATCGCCGTTGGCGGCGTAGTGCTCTTCTCTTTTTCGCTGCGCCCACAAGGCCTACTACTTACCCCACTCGGCGTACTCGTTTGCGGACATGCCACCGCCATCGGCCTCCAGTATCCGCTGACTTATCTGCTCCGTTGGGAGGAGATGAGCGGGATGCGCCGGTTGACAGTGTGGATAGACACGGGCAAAGAACCGAGTATGGTTCTCGTCTCAGCCATTGCGCAGGCCTTCGGCGACTGGCGTGCAGGCAAAAGGCCGGTGGCATGTTTCTGCATTTCCGTCACCCCAGAGGCGGTGCGCCGGCAGCGGCTGCCCGTAAATCGCTACAAATGTGGGCGCGCGGTGTTGGTGCCTCTCGCGCCGCTGCGCTTGAAACCGGAGGCAATACACACCCTGATTACACACTTCGTAGGCCAACCACAGGAGCGCTATCGGTTGCGCGAACTCGATAGCCAGCGCCACTGCCGGCATATTCTGGTGCTGGCTGCCCTGGGGGACGCCGTGATGCACAAGCTGCGCGGAGTTCCCGCGGGAGCGGCAGGTATTTCGAATGCCGCGGCAAAAGTAGTTAATTAACGGATCGTCACGCTTTACAGGAGGACCCCATGCGAAACCGGTTCTGGTTGATCGTCTTACTCGTGTGCTGGCTGGCGCCGGGGTGGGCGCAGGAGGCACGCTTCGGGCGCCTGGTGATCACCGTGCAAACGGCCGACGGCACGGCGTGTGCGGGGTGTCCCATCTATGTGAAAACGGTCACCGTCAACCGCTTTGGGAACCGCGGCTGGCAGAATGAGCGCACCGGGCCGGACGGCGTGTTCCGTACCGATGTGAACGCCGGTGACGTGATCGTGACGGCGCGCGGCGTGGCGGTGGCGGCTAACGTGGCGGGGGGCGCCGCGGAAACCGCGGTGACGGTGATCGCGCCGAAGCTCGAGACGCGCACGGTGACGCAGACGGTCTTCGATGCCGGCGGCAAAGCGAAGCCCGCGGCCGCGGTGACGGCGAGCTATTTCCACGACGGGAAGCTGCAGTTGCGCCAGGCCGTCGCCGACGCGCAGGGGGGAATCACCTGGGACGCGCTGCCCACCGTGCGCGTGATCGTGTGGGGTGCCGGCGTGCCGGCGAGTGTCATCCCCTCCGCGGGGACCGCCTTCCCCAAACCGCTGCCCGCGCCGAGTGGCGAAGCGACGTACCAGGTGCGCTGCGCGCTGCAGAACCTGCCCGACCCGCCGGCGACGGTGCAATACCTCTTCCGCACGAGCAGCGAGCGCAACCGGTATCCCCAAACCGAGCATTTCAACCCGAATCCGGGGGAAGCGATGCGCTGCCTGCTCCATGCCTCGCTGGTGTCCGGCGAGACGTTCAGCGTGACCACCATGGCCCGTGGCGCCACCCTCTCGCGCTCGGGGAACGTGCAGGACCTTTACGCGCCGTATTTTGACGAAGCCTGTACCGACGAGGTGGAATTCCCCCTGGCGCTGACCGACAACCCGACGGCGCAACTGAAGCTGGTGACGAAAGACGGCAAGCCGGTGCCCGGCGTCAGCCGGCTGGACGTGGTGCCAGTCAATCCCGTCGATCAATCCTCGCTCTTCACGCAGATGCGCCGCCAAATGGGCGACAGCCCCGTCGACATCACGGAAAACGGCGACGGCACCTACACCGTCAGTGCCACGGCGCCGGGTGTCTACCGGGTGTGCGTCGACCTGATCGATCAAAGCACCCCGCCGACGAAGGAGCTGCAGTTCACGCTGCCCGCGCCGGACAACGCGGTGACCCTCACCCTGCCCGCGCCCATCACCAGCGTACCCGGCGGCACGGAGCTGAGTTGGATCACCACCACCCAACCGCAAGCGGTGCGCCACCTGACCGTGGCGGCCATGGCGACGTCGATGCCCGTCTTCGGCCCGGCCGACCGCGTGCTGGCGCTGTGGTACCGCCCCACGCCGGACGGGTTGACGGTCTTCAACGCCACCGACGGCGGTAAGGCAAAGACGCTGACGCTGCGGTCGATCCGCTTCCACCTGGCCACCGCCGCGGACGGCTCGACGAACCGAAGTGTTGTCGACCTGCTCCCGTTGCTGCCCGCGCCGCGCCGGCGCTTTTCGTCCGGGACGCAGCAGGATCCGCAGCCCGAACTCAACGGCGTCTCGGTGCGCGAGAATGCGCGCGTCAATGTCTGGCCCGGCGCGTGGCTGCAGAACAACGGGGCGCAATCGAAGGTGATCGACATCCCGGCGGCGGGCCCGGACGTGGTGACGCTCACCCTCGACTCGCGCGTGATCGGCATGGGCAACAACACCGCCTGGCGCAACTTCCGCGTGCGCTTGCCGAAGGGGGATTACGAGGCGCTGCGCAAAGCGAATCCGAACACCTACCCGTGGTACGATACCGGAATGTATCGCAACCGGAATGATGTCAACATGCCGCGCAAAGACGACGATACCGCGTATATCAACCTGTCGTCCACGCTGAAAACCTTCACGATCGTGTGGCAAGGCGTCGGCATTATCCGCGACGTGCCCGTGCCGGCCGACGACACCAAGGTCATCGACCTACCCGCGTGGGACCCCGGGGTGACGATCAACGGCACGGTACTCGGTAGCGACGGCAAACCGCTGCCCCGGAGCGATATGTACCTGGAGAACATCGACGCGGCGCAGAATGGGTCCGGAGGCCAGCAGGTACGGCCCGACGCGCAAGGCGCCTTCGTGCTCAAAGCGATCTTCCCCGGCGAGTATACCCTCTACAATCAATCCGGCGAATACCCCGGCGTGTGGCGCCTGACCGTGCCGGCGCAGGGAGTGAAGGACATCACCCTGCGCGTCCCCGAAAAATCCGTGCGCGTCTCCCTCGATTCGCTGTGGCAGAATAACAACTCGCAAATGGGGGAGTACCAATCCATGGGCTACTACGGCAACAGCCCGGTCGTGCGCTATTGGTTCCCGGACGGCGGCAAACCGGCCGCGCTCTACACGCGCAACGATTACAATAATAACGCCTTTTACGACCTCAAACCTGGCAAGGGTGCGCTGTGGGTGTTCAACACGGGTTCCGGCCAGGGTGTCTACGCACGCACGACACTGACCTACGACGAAAACGATCTCCGCCAGACGCCGCTCATCAACTCCACGCTGGCCCTTTACCTGCCGTTGGATTTCGAGGCCGGCCCGCCGGGAGCACTGACGCTCACCGGGCAGGACACGCTGGCGGATATCCACCTCGCGCTGCCGGCGACTCTCTGGCAGCCGTCCATCCTGCTGCATCGCTACGTGTATCAGGTCGGCGCCGTGCCGCCGGGGAAATATGCCATCACCATCGACTCCCCGCGCGGACCGGTCACCACGGACGCCACGGTGGGGGAGTACGGTACATATCAGGAGCTGGCGTTCCCGAAGAAGCAGTAATAAATCGTAATCGTGCTCGTGCGCGTAGTCGAACGTCCTTGGGGTGAGGGACGATTACGCGCACGGGCACGATTACGCACAGCGTGAAGGAGCAACATCGCAGCATGGAAACACTCACCACGGTCGCCGAATTGCGGGAAACCATTCGTGGACGACGGGCGTATTTGAAGCGCATCGGCTTTGTGCCGACGATGGGGTATCTGCACGCCGGGCACGAAGCGTTGATGCGCAAGGCGCGCGAGGAATGCGACCTGGTGGTGGCGTCGATCTTCGTGAACCCCACCCAGTTCGGCCCGACGGAGGACCTGGACAAGTACCCGCGCGATCTGACACGCGATCAGGAGTTGTGCCGCCGCGCCGGGGTGGATATGATCTTCCACCCCGACGCCGCGGAGATCTACCCGCGCGGCAACGACACCTGGGTGAACGTGGAGGCGATGGCGACGGCGGCGTGCGGCGCCTTCCGTCCCGAGCACTTCCGCGGCGTATGCACGGTATGCACGAAGCTCTTCAGCATCGTGCGGCCCGACCGCGCGTATTTCGGCGAGAAGGATTTTCAGCAACTGCAGATCATCCGCCGCGTGGTGAAGGACCTGTTCCTCCCGCTGGCCGTGGTGGGCGTGCCTACCGTGCGTGAGCCGGATGGCGTGGCCATGAGTTCGCGCAACAGTTATCTCACCCCCACCGAGCGCCAGGCGGCGCGCGTGGTGCCGCGGGCGCTGGCGCTGGCGCAGGAGTTAGTCGCGCGCGGGGAGCAGGCGACGGAGCCCATCCTCGCCGCACTGGAATCCCTCATCGCCGGGCAGCCAATGGCGCGGGTACAATACGTCACCATCCTCGACCCGGAAACTCTCGCCCCCATGCGCGTGCTCACCCACGAGGCGCGCCTGCTGCTGGCGGTCTTCATCGGCAAAACGCGGCTCATCGATAACACGGCGTTGGCGCCCAAGGCCCCGCCTCCGCCCGCGGTGTGACCGCCCTCCTCGGCGGGCGTCGCTTGCCGGAAACCACTCTCCGGCGGTACAATAGGGCACAATGTGGCTGACACTGTGTAAATCGAAGATTCATCGCGCCGCGGTAACGGAGGCGAACCTGGACTATGTGGGGAGCATCACCATCGCCCGCGATCTGATGGACGCGGCGGGGATTGTGCCCCACGAGCGCGTGCAGGTGCTCAACGTGCGCTCCGGCGCGCGCCTGGAGACGTATGTCATCCCCGGCGACCCCGGCAGCGGGGTGATCTGCCTCAACGGCCCGGCGGCGCACCACTTCACCCCCGGCGACCTGGCGGTCATCATCGCCTACGCCCAATTCACCACGGAGGAAGCCCGCGATTGGCACCCGCAGGTCGTCTTCGTCGACGCACAAAACCGCGTGGCGCGCGTCAGCCGCGAGGAGCGGCCGTTTACTACGGAATAGGGTGGGGGACGGGGACGAGAAACCACAGATTGCACGGATTTTCATAGAGGATTGGACCAGCACCGAGGATGGCGGCTCTTCCGATAGATGACTGAATCAGGATGATATATGAAGAAGCATTCGACAATTTATATAATCGCGATATGCGGTTGCCTGCTACTTGCGGGCATAGTATATGCCATCTATCAATTTGGTTCTAACATCGGCTTCAAACCGGAAGACATCATTCTCGCCCAGCAATCTTCACCTGATGGTTACACCATTGCGACTGCGACGATGCGCGGTATGGGAGCAACGACAGCAGAAACCACCATCGTGACTCTGCATCACAAAGGTGAAAAGGTCACAGCGGATACCGGCAGAGTATTTGTGGTTGTCGAAGAGCAGAAAATCGTACTGAAGTGGCAGGACGATCACCACCTTCAAGTACGATATACGCGAGGGAAGATCCCTCTTCAGGAAACGCAGTGGCAGGACGTCCAAATCCTCTACACGCCGATTGACTCTGTGCAGTAACGCCTTTCCGCTACCCCTCACATCGCCTCAACCGTCACCCCCGCCAGCGCTTTATTGGATTTCGGCAGAAAAGTGCCTTGCACGCGCAAGCCGAAGCCGTGGGCGCGGATGCACGCGGGGGTGAGGAAACCGACTACCGCGCCGATACCCGCTTCCGCGTCACCGCTGTGGCGGTTCGGTTCGTAGACGCCGGCGGCAAGGCCGAACTGTAGCGACAGGGCTCGGGGTCGGGGGATATCGGCCACCGGACGGATCGCCTGCGCGAACCAGAAGTCGCCGAAGTGGCTCTGCGTGCGTCCCGGGCTGCTCAGCGCGACGTCGACGGTGATCTCCGGCAGAATGTAGGCGCCGGTGACGGCGAAGGTGCGGAAATCGGTGCCGCCATAGACACCGGCTTTGAGGAGCCCGCGAGAGAGCTTTTCGAGCGGCGCCGTATTGTCCTCCGCCGCGTGCAGTGGCCGGGCGCAGAGCCACGCCGGCAACAGGAAGAGCAGCAACAGCAAGCGCACGGCGAAAACCTCCAGCGGGTTAGCGTTCGGTAAGTGTCACTTGTATCATACGCCGGATCGGTGGGAAGGGCAAGGCAACGAGGACGACATCGCGGGGGGAGGGGCGCAAAAGAAAAAGGTGGTGCCGAAGATAGGAGTCGAACCTACACACCCGTGAGGGTACTTGGTCCTGAACCAAGCGCGTCTGCCATTCCGCCACTTCGGCACGTGGCAAAAGAATACACGGATGAGGGCGCGTTGTCAAGGGTTATCGGCGACGCCATACCGCTTTTCCCTGTACGGCACACCTGATTCAGCGCTCGTCGTTGCGTCCCAGCCGCGACACGTGCGTCCATCTCACACCATCGGTGTAATGCTCATGGCTTTTCCCAGTGCCGTGAACCGGCTACGATTCCCATAATCGAGACACCTACTTCCCCGCGCCGGGGGAGGGTAACGTTCCGGTTATCCACAACCCTGACCGGCTTTTTCACATCTAACGTCTGATAATATATCTTATGTCAAATTGAGAAGCGAAGCCTGGGGACAACTTGGACCCGACCGGACGGACTATGGGTGGAGACGACTGAGGTGGATAACGGTGCGAGGAGACCGGTGAACCTTACTCCCAATGCTCGTACGGCACCGGTTCGCCGACGATGCCGGAGAAATACGCCAGCGCGCCCAGGCAAAAGGTGCGCGGGGTCCACGCGGTGACCGTGCCCTCCGGATCGAGATCCGCCGGTGTGACGGCGGCAAGCAGGTATGGCTCCAACGGCAGATGGTCGGAAACTTTGGCGCCGTGCAGACCGTCGCGGACGACTAATCCATCAGCGATCATCCGGTGCCCGTCAAAGAATAGGCGCGCGCCCGGCGTGTATGGGGTGTCCGGCTGCGTAAGAATGGCACCGGCGTTTTGTGAGGCGACCACGAATTCCGGCGCCATCGCCCCGGCATTCGCCAGCATAATATAGTCGGCATACTCCGCCGGCTCACCGAGTTGCGCAAAGCCGATGCCCGGCAGTGTCATACCCTCGCGACGCAGGCGCGCCAGCGCACGCAGCTCGCCACAGGCCCGAATCGCTTGCCAATTTGCCGCGGGCGTCGCATGGACCAGCCAGCGTGGATCATCCGCGCGCAAAACCGACCAGGGAGGCGTCTTCGCCAGCGCGGTGTCAATATATATAGTGCCGCCTAACACCTCGGGAATACTGACGATGCACTGCCGCCCCTGTCGCGCTTCGTAGCGAAGGAAATCGGCCAGGTCCGCTGCCAGATTTCGCTTCCAGCCGCGCCCCACCACGAAGGCAAACAACCCGTTTGGCCACTGCCGATTCACCCCGCGTGCATCGTCCTCCGCGCGGACGCGAAAACCGCTCCACCCCGGCCCGTAGGAGCCGTCCGCGGTGAAGGGATTCGGGGCTTCCTCCGTCCATCCGGGCGGCGCACAACGATAGGTAAGGCCTGCCATCGTTACGCTTTCCGCGCCACGTAGAAGATGCGGTCGCTGAGGCGGCCCGGCGGCAGGAAGGTGTAGCCGGCGAAGGTGTCCAGCACCTCGAAGCCGGCGTCGCGGAGGAATTGGATCACGTCGCCGTGCCGGTGCGCGCGCTCCTTGTGCACCTCGCGGAAGGTACGCCCGTCGGCGAGGAAAAACTGCATGTCCACGGTGGCGATGCGCGTCTTTTTGTTGTAGCTCGCCGTCCAGATGTGCTTCACGTCGGTGTGTTCGTCCCACAGGTTGTCCTGCGTGAACAGGTTGTGCTCCAGCGCGTATTCGCTGTTCAGGTCGAAAATGAAGCCGCTGCCGGGCTGTAGCGCGCGGGAGACGCCGAAAAAGGCATCCTTCAGGCCGCGCGTGGTGATGATGTAGTTCAGACTATCGAATAAGCTCACCACCATGTCGAAATCTGAGGGCAAATCGAGCATCGTCGCGTCCTGCACCTGGAAGGTCGCCCGGTCCCCCACCCCGTTTTCGCGTGCTTTGCGTTTGGCGATCTCGACCATGCGCGGCGCGATATCCACGCCCGTCACGCGGAATCCCTCCTCCGCCAGCAGCAGCGCCACCGTGCCGGTGCCGGTGGCCAGGTCGAGGATGTGCCGCGGCTTCCACCCGTAGCGTTTGAAAAGCCGGCGCAAATACTGCACCCAGCGGCGATACGGCACCACGGACATCACTTCATCGTAATACGGCGCGATGGCGTCGAATTGGTCGGCAAAACGCAGGTCTAGATCGGTCATTTGTTACATGGTTCCCTTGTTGAGATACGAAAACGGCAAACTGGGAGCCGGACACGTTGCGTTCAAAGTTCAACGTTCAAAGTTCAAAGTGTCCGGTTTCGTATCGATAACGTTGAACCTTGAACGTGGAATATTGAACTTACTGCGGCAGCAGTCCGCCGCCGCGCCAGTGGGAGATCTCCGCTTTGACGGTGACCGTGCCCGGGTGGGTGGTGACGGATTTGAAGTCGCTGTCCAGCGGCCATTCGGACACGTCCACCACCGGGTTGAGCAGGTTCAGCGCGTCGACGACGGGTTTGGCATCCATCTTCAGCCCGGCGACCGAGACATCCGTCACGCGGAAGTCGATTTTGCCGATCTGTCCGGCGGGCACGGGATAGCCGTTGGCGATCACGTCGCGCTTCCCGAGCAGCGGCACGTCCCACGCCCCGACGACCGTGTTGTGCGCGCGCCCCTCGCCGAAATGCACCGTGAGATCGTTGAGCGCCCGGCCCGCGATGGGTAGGGAGCCGATGCGCTTGCGCACGAATTCCGTCACCGCGCCGTCCGTCACCGTGGCGGTGTAGTACCCGCCGCCGACGTGGGAGATGTTGAAGGGCGGGCCGGAAACCACCACGTCGGTGAGCACCAGCTTGACCGACTTCAGCATAAGTCCGGCGCGCAGTTGCAGGTCCTCGCCGCTGATGACCAGCTTGGGCACCTTCGCGCGGCGCAGATCGAGCAGCGTCACCGGGTCATTCTTCACCTGCAGCGCGTCGGTGTTCACGAAGAAGTGCTTCCCCTGGCGCTTCACCTCCGCCTCGATCATCCGCTGCGCATTGCTCTGCCACCAGAAATACCCGATGCCCGCCAGCACCGCCAACACCACGAGAAAGCGCAAACAACCCTTCATGCCGACCTCCATGTGGGAATTTTGGATTTCGGATTTTGGATTGGGGGACGACGCGGGGAAAATCGGACAGGTATGCCTTTCGCCTTTCCTCTCGACCCTCCCAATTCAAAATCCAAAATCTAAAATCCAAAATTCATTTGCCCATTATACCGCAACTGCGCCCGGCGCGGGGAGGGCGCGGGGCTTGTCGCGCGGGGGGCTTTTCCGGTAGCATGTGCGCATGACCGTTCCTATCGCCCTGTCGATTGCCGGGCTCGACCCCAGCGGCGGCGCCGGCGTGCTGGCCGACGTGAAAACCTTCACCGCGCTGGGCGTCTACGGCGCCGGCGTGGTCACCGCCGTCACCGTGCAGAACACGCTGGGGGTGCGCGCGGTGTCGCCGTTGCCGGCCGAACTGGTGGCCGCGCAGCTCGACGCGCTGCTAACCGACCTGCCCGTGCGCGCGGTGAAGATCGGCATGCTCGCCACGGCGGAAATCGTGCACGCGGTGGCCGATGTATTGCGCGCGCATCCCGGCCCCGCGGTGGTGCTCGATCCGGTGCTGGTCGCCTCCAGCGGCGCGCCCCTGCTCGACGACGACGCGGTGGCGGCGTTGCTCACCGAACTGCTCCCCCTCACCACGCTCCTCACCCCCAACCTGCCGGAGGCCGCGCGGTTGCTGGGCGAGACGCTCCCCCCCACGGAGGCCGGCGCGCGGTTGCTGGCGCACGGCGCGGGGGCGGTTCTGGTGAAGGGCGGGCACGGCGCGGGCGCGGAACTGGAAGATGTGCTGGTGACCTGCGGGGCCTGTGCGCCGCTGCGTCTGCGCCATCCACGCGTGGACACGCCGCACACCCACGGCACCGGCTGTGCCCTGTCCGCGGCCATCGCCGCCGGGCTGGCGCGGGAGATGCCCCTGTACCAGGCGGTGGAGCACGCCGTCACCTGGCTGCAAGGCGCCCTCGTCAACGCGTATCCCATCGGCGCCGGACACGGCCCGGTGCACCACGCCTGGCAGATATGGCCGGAGAACATACCTTGACAGAGATCGCCTGCGCCGCTATAATCATCTCCGTCACAGAGCGGCAGCGTAGCTCAGTGGTAGAGCAAACGGCTCATAATCGTTAGGTCGCTGGTCCGAATCCAGCCGCTGCCACCAGATTTCCCGCCCGGTGTAACTACCGGGCGGTTTGCATATCTGAGTAATTCCCGGGAGCATGGAATACAGGAGGTAACGGGATGCGTCGAATTATCAGTTTTTTGATACTCTGCATCATCGGCATCGGAATTTATTTTGCATGCGCCGTTGGAATCCGTAATTATCGTGAAAATGTTCTGGGTGATGCGATCACGAAAGATGATCTAGCATCAGTGAGGCAAATCATACCGCGTAGCATTAGTGTCAACTATCGATTTGGAAATAGAGCCACCCCATTGCATGCGGCTGTGTATAATGGCCAAGCGGATATTACGCAATATTTACTAAGTATTGGCGCTGATATTAATGCTGTAGATAATGATGGTAATACACCTGTATTATTAAGTGTACGGAAACAAGCTAAGCAGGACATATTACCAATACTATTACGTTATCACCCCAATTTATCTATCTCATATGGCGGGAAGGGTAGGACAGCGCTCGCTATCTCATTCATAAAAGGAAATTATAAAAGCGCAGAACTTCTTCTTAATGCCGGAGAAAGCGCCAGTGAGAAGTACAAAAATGGTGTAACCATACTGATGATGGCTGTGGAAAAAGATGACCTGATAGCTGCAAGGATGCTGATCAAGCATCATGCAGATATTAGTGCATCAACTACAAAAGGAGTTACTGCTACAGATATCGCCATTCGGAAAAATGACTCAAAAATGATCGGATTATTAC
The DNA here is from genome assembly GCA_903928345.1 of uncultured bacterium. Taxonomy (GTDB): domain Bacteria; phylum Armatimonadota; class Hebobacteria; order CAIYQO01; family CAIYQO01. The sequence goes on from CAIYQO010000180.1 coordinate 27,737, forward strand.
TTATCAATAATCCCAAAGTATTTGATACACAAAACGGTAAGCAACATAAAATGCATTTGTAATTACGTCAACAGCCCCATTGTATCTCCGGCTCCCGTCGCGGCACCAACCGGTGGAAATCGTACCGCGGATACCCCAGCACCAGCGTCACCTGCGGCGCGCGCCCCAGGGGCAAGTTCAGCGCGGCGCGCAGGCCGATACTGCGGTCGAGGGCGACCTGGAAGAAGCCGATCTGGCAGGTGCCCAGACCCAGTGTGCGCGCGGCGAGCATGAGGTTGTAGGCGGCGTAGACGGCATCGTCGCGCCCGAAATAGTCCGCCTTCGGCACGTGGGCGACCAGCACAATGGGTGCGTGGAAGAAGATGGGGTCGTCGCCCGCCGCGTGCCGGGCCGCCATCTCGTCGAACCCGTCGGCGCGCCGCGTGGCGGAGGCCACCTTCTCCTTGCCATGCGCCACGCGCAGCACCAACCGCGCCAGCGGATTCCGCAGAATCTGCGCGGTGGCCGCGAGCACCCCTACCGCGCCCGCGCTCAACGCGGCGATGCGCGCCGGGTCGTCGATGGCCAGCCAGTCCACCGGTTGCCCGTTGCTCGCGCTGGGCACCCAGCGCGCCGCGTCTATGAGCTGTGCCACGGTCTCCCGCGCCACGGGGCGTTTCGCGAACACCCGGCACGACCGCCGCTCGCGCAGCAACGCCGTGAGGGTGGCGAAATCCGGCAGCGCCGGCGCCGGGGGGCAGGCGTCGAGGGGAAACGCGGCGTGGTGCACCGCGTCCGCCGGGCACACCGCCACGCAATGCCCGCAGGCCTTGCACGCGTCCGGTGCGGTCACTTCCCCCACCCCGCTGAACACGTGATGCGAGCAGACGGCCACGCAGGCACCGCAGCGGGTGCAGGCGGCGGAGTCGATGGATATTGCGGTCATGGTTGCCTCGACGCGAAAAAAGGGGGACAGGCACGAATTTTCGGCAGGCTGCCCGTATAGTTGCACCGGATTGCTGAAAATTCGAGCCAGTCCCCCTTTTTTCGCTACAGCTCGATAATCACCGGAATCACGATGGGCCGGCGACGGGTGCGTTCGTTGACGAAGCGGTTGAGGGCGGTGCGCACGGTGGTTTTCACCGATTCCCAGTCCGTGCTGCTAGTCACCGTCAGTTCGCGCACGGTTTTGCGTACCACTTCTTTCGCGTCCTCGATCAGCTCCTCGGACTTCTCCGCATAGACGAAGCCGCGGGTGATGATATCCGGGCCGGAGATGATCTCGCCGCTTTGCGAGTCGATGCCCGCCACCGCGATGAGGATGCCGTCCTGGGAGAGGTGTTTGCGGTCGCGCAGCACCACCGAGCCGATGTCTCCCACCCCGAGGCCGTCGATCATCACGCGCCCGGCGGGCACCTGGCCGATGACCGCGGCGCCATCGGAGGTGAATTCCAGCACGTCGCCCGGGTGAAGCAGGAAGACTTTGTCCATCGGATACCCGATGCTCGCCGCCATCTTGCGGTAGTGCACGAGGTGGCGGTATTCGCCGTGCATGGGCACCAGGTACTTCGGCGCGGTGAGGGTGAGCATCATCTTCAGCTCTTCCTCGTTGCCGTGGCCGGACACGTGCACCAGCTCGTGCCCGTGGGAGACCACCTCGGCGCCCTGGCGGAAGAGCTGATTGATAGTGCGGTAGACCAGATCCTCGTTGCCCGGGATGGGCGTGGCGGAGATGACCACCAGATCGCCCGGGCTGAGTTTGATGTACTTATGCTCGCCGGCGGACATCAGGCGCAGCGCGGAAAGCGGCTCCCCCTGGCTGCCGGTGGTGAGCACGGTGACGGCATTCACCGGCAGCGTCTTCACCTGATCCGGCTCGATGAGGATGTCCGGGTCGGGCAGATGGACGAAGCCCAGCGCGCGCGCCACCTCCAGGTTGCCACGCATACTGCGCCCGATCACGCACACCCGCCGCCCGTAGCGCGCGGAGACGTTGAGCACCTCCTGAATGCGCGCGATGTTGGAGGCGAAGCAGGCCACGATTACGCGCCCCTCCTGCGCGCCGGCGAACAGCTCGTCGAAGGAGGCTGCCACCAGACGCTCGGAGGGCACCCAGCCGGGGCGTTCCACGTTCGTCACGTCGCTCATCAGCGCCAGCACCCCGCTCGCGGCGGCCTGCACCAGCTTGTGCACCTCGGTGCGCTGCCCCATGAGCGGCGTCTGGTCGAGCTTGAAGTCGCCGGTGTGCACCACGCGCCCCGCCGGGCAGTCGATGATGATGCCCAGCGCGTCGGGGATGCTGTGCGTGACGGTGAAGAAGGTCAGCGTGAACGGTCCCAGGTGGAGCACGCTCTCCGAATTGACCTCCTTCAACTCCACCGCGGGCAGGTAGGTGTGTTCGGAGAGCTTGTTGCGGATCAACCCCAGCGAGAGCTTGCTGCCGTAGACCGGCACGGGGAGTTCGTTGAGCACCCAGGGGAGCGCGCCCACGTGATCTTCGTGCCCGTGGGTGATGACGATGCCCTGTACGTGGGCGGCATTGTGCAGCAGATAGCTGATGTCGGGGATCACCAAGTCGATGCCCAGCATCTCCTGCTCGGGGAACATCAGTCCGCAGTCGATGACGACGATCTCGCCGCCATACTCATACGCGAACATATTCCGTCCGATCTCGCCGATGCCCCCCAACGGGATAAAGCGCAACCCGTCGGGATTCAGCGGCAGCTCGGGAACGGTGACCTCAACAAATTCGGCATTGGACTCGTCCAAAGGAAGCTCCTTACATATCTTTGTGCAATCGTTTCTTCATTTCGCGATACCTACCGCTTTTCCCTGCCGGCGTAGCGGAGAAAGGGGCGTGGGAGAATGGGGGAATGGGGGAGGGATGGCGTGAAAGGGCAACGAGCGATCGATGTTGGTATTGGTTATTATAGATCCAAAGCCTGTCCGCCGCCGTTCTTTCACGCAGTTCCTCCCCCATTCTCCCATCGCCGCCACGTGGCTATCGAAATAACGCAATCTTCGCGCGTATGTGCCCGCCGGTAGGGCCGGGAGTATTGTAAGACAAGCGTCAGCATCGTAGAATGGAGCAATGGATGACACCCGCGACAACAGAGCCCTGCGAATCGGCATTCCGCGCGCGATGGGATACTACTACCTCTACCCCTTTTTCCGCACCTTGCTGCGGGAGTTGGGGGCGGAGCCCGTGGTATCACCGCCGACGAATGCCCGCACGCTGGAGCGCATGGAGGCTTGCCCCACCGACGAGCCCTGCCTGGCGGTAAAGTTGCACTTCGGCCACGCCGACCAGCTGGCGGCGCGGGAGGACATCGATCTGGTGTGCATCCCCGTCATCACCCACGTGGAGCGCACCGCCTGCTGCCCGAAGTTTATCGGCATCGGCGACATGGTGCGCCACGGGCTGCGCCTGCCCGAGGAGCGCATCATTACACCGCTGCTCGACTACGGCGACGACGAGGGCGCGCTGCGGCGCGTATTGCGTCCGCTGGCAGAGCGGCTGGGGGTGACGGATCGCGGCCATCTGCGCCGGGCCATCCACACCGCGCGAGAGGCGCAGGAGTGGTTCCGCGCCCGCTGCGTGGAAGACGCCCTCACTACCCCGGAGGTGTTCGCCTGGCTGGAGACGGGGGTGCGCCCCACCCCGCCGGTGCCCCCGCCCGACGGGCCGACCATCGCGGTGATCGGCCACCCGTATGTGCTCTATGAACCGGTGAGTCAGGGGATGATCGCCGTGCTGCGCGCCGCCGGGCGCGTAATCACGGCGGAGATGATTGCCCCCGCGACGCGAACGGCGGCGATGGAGGCCGTGTCGGAAGGCGACCGCATGTGGCCCTTCGAAGCGCAACTCCTCGGCGCCGCGCTGCATCTGCTGCGGACGCGCACGGTGGACAAGATGATCCTGGTCGGCTCCTTCGAATGCGGGCCGGAGTCGATTATCGAGTCATACATCGAGGAGGAAGCGGAACGCCAGGGTATCCCCCTCATGGTGCTGGCGCTGGATGAACATTCCGGCGAAGCGGGGCTGATGACGCGGCTGGAGGCCTTCCTCGACACGGAGAAGACGGAGAGCGGCGACCCGCTGCCCGTGCCCACCCCGCACGTGGCCACGCGCGAGGAGATGGTGATCGGCTTCCCCTCCATGGGTCACCTGGACGTGGCGATCCGCACCGCGCTGGAGAGCCTGGGCGTACGCACGGTGCCCACGCCACGCACCACGCAGACGTGCGTGGAGATGGGCCGCGCGCTGGCGCCGGAGTTCGTCTGCTTCCCCTTCACCGCCACTCTCGGGCAACTGCACTACCTGCTCGAGCACGGCGCCAATACGCTGCTCATGGTGGGCGGCAAGCAGTACTGCCGGCTCGGTTGGTACGCGCAGGTGCAGGAGAAGCTACTGCGCAAGCTGGGTTATGACTTCAAACTGCTCATCATCGACGCCCCCACCCCGCTGCACCAAAAGTGGTCGAACTTCAATAGCGTGATGAAGACGGCCACCGGCGGCGCCTCGTGGCCGCGCATCCTTGATGCGCTCTACACCGCCTTCCTGCAGTTGCAGGCCCTCGACCGCGCCGACGCGATGGCCCACCGCCTGCGCGCGCTGGAGCGCGATCAGGGCACTGTCGACCGCATCCACGAGCGGTACACGCGCACCATGGCGCACACGCGGGAGCGCCGTGCGATCCGCACGCTGGAGGCGGAGTTCTTCGCCGAGACGGCGGCCATCCCCACCGAAGACACGCACCCGTTGCGCATCCGCATCGTAGGGGAGATCTGGGTGGTGCTGGAGCAGTTGGTGACGCGCAACGTGGAGCGCTGGCTGGGCGGGCACGCCGACCCTCGCGTGTGGGTGCAGCGCGAGCACTCTACCAGCCACTGGTTCCGTGGGCATATCCTGGGCAACCGGGAAGCGCTGCGCCGTGATGCCGAGATCGTCGATGCCGCCCGCCCCTGGTTGGCACACAAAGTGGGTGGCCATGGGCAGATCACTGTCGGGCAGATGGCGATGGGCCGCGCGGAGGGGGTGGACGGCATCCTGCACATCTTCCCCTTCACCTGCATGCCGGAGATCATCGCACAAAATATCCTCGTGCGCATGTCCGAGGAATTCGACCTGCCCGTGCTGACCTACATCGTAAGCGAGCAGATGGGCGAAGCCGGCATGGAAACCCGCCTGGAGTCCTTCCTCGACATCCTCGATGAACGCCGTGGCTGGGCGGCGGGGTAAGGGCGAATTTTGGATTTTGGATTGATTGCCTGAACGGGAACAGAGGGAGTCTTCTTGGACGTATACCTGGGGATCGATGTTGGGTCGGTGACGACGAAGGTGGCGGTGATCGGGGACGATCAGGTGCTGCGCTTCTCGTATTACGCGCGCACGAATGGGCGGCCGGTGGAGGCCATCCAGACGGCCTTTCGCGTGCTGGCGGCGGAAACGGACACGGGCACGGTGCGCGCGGTGGGGACCACCGGCTCCGGGCGACATCTAGCCGGGTTGATGCTCGGGGCGGACGAGATTCGCACCGAGATCACCGCCCACGCCATCGCCGCGAAGACCGCCTGCCCCGCCGTCGGTACCGTGATCGACATCGGCGGGCAGGACAGCAAGGTCATCTTCATCCGGCACGGCGTCTCCACCGGCTTCAACATGAATACCGTCTGCGCCGCCGGCACGGGCAGCTTCCTCGACCACCAGGCGGCGCGGCTGGGGATTCCCATCGAGGAGTTCGGCGACTACGCCCTGCGCTCGCGCGCGCCGCTGAAGATCGCCGGGCGCTGCGGCGTGTTCGCGGAGTCCGACCTGATCCACAAGCAGCAGCTAGGGTATCCACCGGAGGATTTGATCGCCGGGCTGTGCATCTCGCTGGCGCGCAACTTCCTGCAGAACGTGGCGCGCGACTCGCAGGGGCGCAAGCTGCGACCCACTATCCTCTTTCAGGGCGGTGTGGCGGCCAACGTGGGGATGCGCGCCGCCTTCGAGCACCTGCTCGGGCAGCCGCTCACCGTGCCGGAGGGCTTCACCGTGATGGGCGCGTGGGGTGCGGCGTTGTTGGCGCGACGGCGGTACCTGCGCACCGGTGAGCCGACGCGTTTCCGCGGTACCGACCGCATCGCCACCTTCCATTACGCCCCACGCTCCTTCACCTGCGACGATTGCACCAACCGATGCGAGATATCCGAACTCACCATCGACGGCGAACTCGTCAGCCGCTGGGGCAGCCGCTGCGCCAAGTGGGAAAACCTGACCCTCTCCTCCGCCGACCGCCACGAAGAGGTGGAACCACCGCTGGGACGGGCGCTGACGGTGTAACGGGAAGTTGTCACTTGGCCTTCGTTGTCCGCACAAAGGTCGAGTCCTGGTCAATCCCGTACCGTTGCTGCCACTCTGCGAGGGTCATGGTGGTGTCGCGCACTTTGAAGCTCGCTGCGCTTGGAGCGGTGTAGGTGTTGTGCGCGGCAGTCATCGTTTTAAGTATCGCCGCCCATTCCGTGGCGGGGATATGTCCCGCCACCTGGTAGAGTGGCGCGGCTGAGTTGGTGCTGATACGGTTTCCCTCGACGCGCCAGTTCAACGAACGCGTATGCAGCGCCTTATTGGTGTCGAACTCGGTGATGTCGCGCCCGTTCGGGTCGCCGGTCACCTGGATTTGCGCCTCCCGATTATTGCTGATGTCGTTATCCAACAGCGTCACGTTGTCGGAACGGCCATCCATGACACCCACGCGGTTGCCGCTGATCCTGCACTTTCGCAAGAGAATCGGCCCCTGGTTGGCTTCGAGGAAGATACCGCCAAGCAGGTTGTCCGTCAATATGACGCTCTCGATGCGCACGTCCTTATTGTCTGAATCGAGCCAGAGACCGTAGGTGTCGTTTTGCTCCGCGGTAAGCCCATGGATCGTCAATCTGCGAGTGGACATATACTTGCTGCCGCTCGCCCAATTAACGAAGCCCCCCTGTTTGCCGCGCCAGTTATTGTAATTGTCATAGCCCCCGTCGATGAGCAGGTTCGTCGTCTGGTACGCACCCATGCCACTGATGCCGTTGTATGAGGCGTAACAGTCGCGAATGGTGATGTCGTGGGCAAAACAGCAACCGACACCGCTCCAGCCGTTCCCCGTAAAATGGCACTCCTGGACCAGCACGTTCGTCGAGCCGTTGATGAGCAACCCGGCGCCGTAGGTGGCGGGCCGTGCCTGCTTAAAGGACAGGTTGAGCAGCATCACGTTGGCGCGCCCGCCGGTGTCGAGGACATTCGTACGCACGCTCACCTCGGTCTGCGCCGTCTGCGGCTCCAGGCCGGCGGGCGGCCACAGGTAGACCTTCTTCACATCCCTGTTAACGTAAAACGTACCCTCCCGCAGGTCGCCGAAGTTGAGCACCAGTCGCAGCGGCTTGCCGTTCATGCAGAGCATCTCCGGCCGCTTCACTACCGGGTCGAGGAGGATCTCCGCGCCGCCCCATGGGTTTTCACAGTCCTCCCAGTTGTACGGCCAGTCATGCTTGTAGATGCGCGCGGAATCAAAGCGGTGGTCACCACCGTACCATTTCCATTCCTCCCACTCCACATGGAAGCGCGTCCAGCCGTCCTGCCAGAGGTCAGCGCCGGAGAGAAAGGCACTGTCGTAATCCCCCATAAGGTATAGCTTGCCTGGATTCGCCACGCCTTTAGGCAGCACGACGCGCTCGCGATACGTCCCGTCTTCGATGAGAATGCCCACCTGCTTGCCGGCATCGGAGGCCTTCGCGGCCAGCTCAACGGCCTTGCCGACCGTCTTTAACGGTTTATCTTCCGAGCCGTCCGCGCCGTCGTTGCCTTTTGGGGCGACGTAAAGCGTCAGGTCGGCAGCTCGCCCATGTATCGACGCCCCCGTGGCGGCAATCGGCTCGACCGCGCGCCCGCCCACGCCGAGTAGCAGCAGCCCGGCGCACAGGATCAACAACGTCTGTTGCATCGAAATCCCCCGGCTATTTCAGCGTCCACAGCGTGATGGAGTCGGCATCCTTGATGAAGATGCGGTTGCCGGCGACGATGGGCGAGGCGTAGGTCGGCGTGTCGGCGACCTTGATACGCGCCAGTTCGGTGTAGGCGGCGTCTGTGGGCTTGAAGGCGATCAACTCACCGTTGCTGGGCAATGCCAGGATGGCGGCGCCGACGTCGAGGAGGGTGCCGAAGCCGCCTTTGTCGGTCACGGCGGTGTCGATCCACGCCGTTTTGCCCGTCTTTGCGTTCAGGCAGAAGAAGCTGCCCTGGGCGGAAAGGCCGTAGAGCAGGCCGTCCTCGAGCACGGGGGTATTGTATTGCACAGCCACGTCGGGATTGCTCCACAACTCGGTCGTCGTGAAGGCGTCGCCCTTCTTCTCCACCTGCACCGCGTGCGTGCCGCGCTTGGCGCCGGTGTAGATAACCGTGCTGCCGTCGATGATCGGGGTGGCGGCGTTGTAGGCGCGCATGGCGGGCGGGAAGGCGATGCTCCACAGCAGCTTGCCGTCCGCGACGGCCACGCCGACCACGCTCTTATTGGTGAGCGCCACGATCTGCTTCACCCCGCCGGCGGTCATCAGCGCGGGGGATGCGTATTCCGGCCCCTCGCCAACCCAGCGCCACTTCACGTCGCCGGTGGTCAGGTCGTAGGCGATGATGCCCCCCTGCGCCCGTCCACCGAGTTGCGCGATGGCCAGCCCGTCCACGATCAGCGGCGACATCGAGGTAAAGAACATCGGCACCATGTTGGGGAATTCGTCCTTGCGCCAGAGCTTAGTGCCGGTGGCAGCGTCGAGGCACGAGACGGTGCCGGAGCTACCCAGCGTGACGATTTTGCCGTTCGCCACGGCGGGCGTGCCGCGCGGGCCGGCATGGCGCGCCGCGGGGCCGGTGACAGGCGGGGCGGTGTAATGATCCATCCACACCTGCGTGCCGTCCGCGGCGTTCAGGCAGACGGTGGTCTCCTGGTCGCCGACCAGCGCGAAGGCATACAGCTTGTTGCCGACGAGCACCGGCGAAGCGTCGCCCAGCCCGACCTTCACCTTCCAGCCCTGGGTGAGCGTCTTCGGCCAGGTCGCCGGCGCCGTGAAGCCGGCCACGTGCCCGTCCCGATTCGGCCCGCGCCATTGCGGCCAATCCTGCGCGAACCCGGCCACGCTGCCCAGCAGCAGTGCAAGAACCAGCCACCCGAAGGTGCGAGAGACGTGCGACATAATCCCCTCCGTCAACGAGAAATGGATAGTGCAACCATAGCCCTGCTTTCGGCGTTTGTCAATCGGGTAATGGCTATCGGATATCCGATCTGCCTCCCGACACTGACAACATTCGCGCTGTGCCTCTGTGCCCTTCCGGTTGACTCCGTTACTCCACTTCCGCCATGCCCCATTCCTTGGGCGTGAGTTTGCTTTCGTTCGGCACGTCGTTGAGGACGTTGGCGGAGAAGCCGTTGTTGCTCCAGTAGCTGCGCACCATCGCTTTGGTGCCCTCGTTGTTGCCGAAGATGTAGCCCAGGTCCATCTTCACCTTCGTGCCCGGCTGCGGGGTCCAGCCGAGGAGCGCCAGCGGCACGGTGACCACCGCGCGGAAGGCGCCGTTGGTGGCTTGCTGATAATTGAGCGCAATCTGATCGACGACGGCGATGGAGTCGAAGCTCTCCACATTCCCGGTGCGGAAGACCACGGGTTGCCCCTTGAAATCCTTCACCTTGGGCGTGTAGAGCACCGCGATCGGTTTGCCGGCTTGCCGCGACACGAGCAGACGCTGGTCGCCGAGAGCGGGCGTATCGCGCTTGGCGTTGGCGGTCGGATCGGCCGCCAACTGGATATCCAGGCAGTTGCCGCCTTTGAAGAGGAGCTGCGGGTCGGTCATCCCATTCACCAGCGGCGACGGGCTGGTCACGTCGAACATGACGTAGAGGTTCTTCTCGTCATACGCGGCGCGCGCCTGGAAGGCTTGCCCGGCGTTCACCGTCTTCGATACCGGCGGGGCCATGTCCAGCGCCGTGCGGCTGCGAACCACCGTCAGGCGTTGTCCGCGTGCCAGTTTGGCCTGATAATCGGTTTGCGCGTCGATCACCTTCTTTGCGTCCGCGTCGGTGATGGTATACGTGCCTCCGGGCAGGCGTTTCACGGTGTCCAGGCCGAAGATTTCCGTGATGCGGCCGTCCTGATCGCCGCCCAGCGCGAAGTAGCGCTCCATCCCCTTCGGTTTCACCAGTTGCCCGTTGTAGTTTTCGCAGGCGATGATATCCGGCCCGAGGTTGCTGCCCAGCCGCGGATCGCGGAAGGCCGTCCCCACGCACAACCCATCGCGCGTGTAGAGGTGGTGTACGCCGAAGTAGGTGGCGAAGCCGGTGAAGTCGCCCGCCGTGCCCAGCAGCACCGTCGGGCCCCACAGCTTGCCCGGCTGTTGCGGCGGCAGGCTCAGGGCATCCGGCCAGTTCTTGGCGCCGGCGTAACCCCACTGCAGCGTGCCGTCCTGGTTGTACTTTCCAAAGCTAATGCCCGGCGGCTTGGGGCAATCGAGGGTATACACCCCGCCGTCCGCCGGGTCGACGATTTCCGGCGTACCGGGAATCGTGGTCTTCTCCGGCTTGCTGAAGTCATACACCGGGCGTCCGTCGGCCTCGATGCGTATGGGGCGGAAGACATGCCCGGTGGCGTGCCACAGGTTCAGTTCGCGATCGACGGACGCGAAGCCGCGCCCGTAATCCGTCATATCGGCCACGATCTCTTCCGGCTGCATGATGCCGTCGCCGTTGGCATCCACCCAGGCGAAGGTGGAATCCCAGGGGTGTTTCTTCAAAGTATCGGGATCGCGGAATTTCCCCTCCGTGGTGGGATAGGGGATCGCATCCGTGGGCCAATTCAGCTTGGCATGGCCATAGAAGTCCGCCAGCAGCGGCTTCATTACGTCGCCATCCCGGATGAAGAGCACCGAGGAGTGCTTGTTGTCGAAAGCCCAGCCGTATTGCTTGCCGTTCTTCGCGGTAAACAGGTGCAGCCCGCCGCCGTGCGTGGAAAGATCGCCCGGCGCGTTGGGGTTTTGCCCGCGCCAGAGGGTGCTGTAGGGGTAGGAGCTTTTCTTATCCAGATCGATCTTCCACAGCGTGCCGTCGCAATACACTTCGTCGGGGTGCTCCGGGTCCATCCAGATGAACGACGAGTAGTGCGCGCCACCGAAGAACTCCTTGTCCAGCGTGCCGGTCTGCGCGTCCCACACGCTCACGCGCTTGGGCGAGTCGATGCACTCCATCACCCACAGGCGATTCTTCGCGTCGACGACGATGCCGGCGGGGTCGAGGATACCCGCGGAGTCGAACTTGCCCAGTGCGGGCCGCCCGCCCGCCTTGCCGATGGCGTGCTGATACTTACCATCGGCGGAAAAGACGGCGACGTTCTGCAGCTTGCCGCGGTTGGAGACGTATATTGCCCCCGCCGCGTCCACCGCTAGGCCGGACGGCGTGTCCAGGTGGTCGCCCAGGAGCGGCGTCGCTTTGCCGTCGTGCAGGGCGACCACGGTGCCGGCGCTCACCGCCAGCACGTCGCCGTCGGCACGCATCGCCAGCGCACCGGGCGCGGGCACTGCCCAGGTAGTGCGCAACGCGCCCGTCTTCGCGTCGAAAACCCCCACGCTCTCGCGCGCCGCGTAGGAGACGTACACCGTGCCGTCATGGTACGCGAGGCCGGTCACCAGATTGGCGGTATCGTCGCCGCCGGCGGGAGGCGCCAGGAAGGCGCCGGTGGTGAAGGGCAGCGGGCGGCAATCCTTTAGATCGTAGCAGCGCACTTCGGACCCCTCGGCGGCGAAGATGCGCGCGTTGTCGGTGGCGAGCTGGTTCGCGTTGTGCAGCGCGCCCCAACGCTTGCGCCCCTCGGCGTCCGTGCGGATGATCCCCCACCCCGCTTCCGCGTAGTTCCACGCCAGCACTAGGCCGTCGGGCACAGTGCAAATGGCGATCGGGCTGCCGTGGTCGCCGCCCCAGCCGCCGGTGTTGGTGTCGTTCTTCCACGACGGCTGCCCGGAGTTGTGCACGGAAAGCACATACTGCGTAGTGATCGGCTTGTGGTAGAGTCCCTTCCAGGTATACGTGCCGGCAGGCAAGGGCTGGCCCAGGTTGTCCAGGCCGTCCCAGCGCTCGGTGAGGTGCCCGCCCAGCCGCGGCTGCGCTGCCATCAGCGTGCGCACCACTTCGTGTTTGTCGTTGATCAGCGCCACCGTGGCCTGGCTCTCCTCAGGCAGGTCGTAGGCGAAGGTCAGCGGCAGCGGCTTCTCCGGCGGCATCCCCTCGTCGACCAGCTCCCGGGGCAGGTGACCCGTCTTCGATAGGATGAGCTTGCCCCAGCATCCGGCGTTCTGATATGGGAAGCCCGGGTAGGCCATCAGGTCGTACCCCCAGGCGCTGTAGCCGGCGGTCTTCAAGCCGTCGGCGCGCCCCCAGTTGAATTGCAGCGTGGAGGCTACCACGTCGCCCGCCCTGGGGGGCGTCTTCGCCCCCAGCGACGCCCACGGGATGCGGTACTCCAGCGTGTACCCCTTCCCGTCCTCGTCCAACTTGTAGGCGGCCTGGAAGTTACCTTTCGGAACGACGCCGAACTTCTCCGCGCCGGGCACCAGCGTGCCATCCATCCCGCTCACCACCTGCAGATTCGCCTCCTTGCGGTCGGTGTAGTACCACAGGAGCAGGTGCACCAGCTGGTCGTTATGGCGCTTCTCCTTGTCCCACGTCACGTTCGTCGCCGGGTAGCCCTGCTTGGCGTCGAGCACCAGGCGGAACTGGAAGGAATCGGCGTCCCACGCGAAGTCGCCCTCCGCTTCCGGCGAGTGGCGGTTCATCATCGGCGACGGGTCACGCACCACCGCGCCCAGGTAGAGCGCGTCGGCGTCGTACATCACCGCCACGCGCCCGCTTTGCACGTCGCGGGTGGCGGCGACCACGTAAACGGTCAGCGCGCCGGACAGGTCCCAGTCGTCCAGCTTGCCGTCAATCTTCACCTTGCCCGGTGTGGGCACGGCGAACATGCGCTTATGCATCCCCCACCCCGTCTCCTGGGCCATCGCGGCGGACGCCAGTGCAAGGAGCAAAACGGCGAGCAACAAATGAAGTCGTGCGGATACCATGCGAACCTCCCGAAGTCAATAAAGGGATAACTTACGCAGCGGACAAGAACATTATAACGTATTTCGAGCAATGCAGTAGCACGCCTGAGCGATTTTCCGTTACTATTAGTCGGTTAAGCGTATACTCGGGATGCGAGAGAGGGTTGAGCGATGAAGAGGCAGCGAGTCGCGGTGGTCGGGTGCGGGATGCTGGCGCAGAGCGTGCATCTGCCGAACGTGCAGGCGAATCCGCGCGGCGAACTGGTCGCCGTGTGCGATCTCGACCCCGCGATAGCGGAGGCGTGCCGGCAGACCTTCGGAGCGGCGCGCGCGGAGACGGACTGGCAGCGCATCGTTGCGGCGGACGATATCGACGTGTGCATCCTGGCGACGCATACCAACCTGCGCGGGGCGTTCATCATCCCCGCGCTGGAGCACGGCAAGGCGGTGTATACCGAGAAGCCGCTGGCGCCGGACCGCGCGGAGATGCTCGCCATCGTACAGGCCGTGCGCCGCACGGGCCGTCCGGTGTGCGTGGGCCACAACCGCCGCTCCAGCCCGGCCATGCTGGAATTCCGGCGTCTGCTCACCGCCGCGCAAGGCACCACCGGCTGGCCGGCCTCCGTAGACCGTTCCGCCGGGCGGGAGTCGCTGCCCGAGGAGCGCGGGCTGCAACTGCTGATGCGCGTGAACGACGATATCCGCAGTTGGAAGGAGTGGATCTTCACCGACGACGCGGGCATCATGTTCGCGGAGATGGTGCACTTCCTCGACCTGGCGCTGTGGCTGAATCCGGGCCATCCGGTGCGCGTCTTTGCCGACGGCTCCCCGCGCGGCAACTTCACTCTGCTGCTGCGCTTCGACGACGGCGCGCTCACCACCATCCAGCAGACGATGGTCGGCCACTTCGACTATCCCAAAGAGCTGTACGAGGCGGCGACGCATAATATCACCATCGCCATGGATCACCACATCGAGGTGCGGCAGTGCGGCCTGGCGGATGAGCCGCTGCTGCAGACCTTCCCCTACGCCGCCGTCACGACCTGGGCGCCGGAGCCGGGGATGACCGGGTACTTTCACGCCCTCGACGCCGACCTGCGGCACGCCGCGCGCACTATCGGCGTGGAGAAGGGGCACGCGCGGCACCTCGACCGTTTTCTCACCCATCTCGACGGATTGGGCGAGAACCCGTGCCCGGTGGACGGCGCCGTGGCGGTGAACCGCATCGCGCTGAAATGCCTGGAGTCAGCGCGCCTCGGCCTTCCGGTAGCCATCACGCCGGAGGACTGGCACATCCCCGCGTAGAAGGAGAAGCCCATGGCACGCTGGGTTACCGTAAGCGCCATCGCCTGGCAAAAAGCCGCGGGAGCACCGCCGTCGGAGGGACTCGCGGCGGCGGATGCCCTCGTGCGCCGGGCGGCCGCGGCGCGCGCGGAGCTGGTGCTCTTCCCCGAGCTGTTCCTCCATCACGACTGGCTCTTCAATCGGGAGTGTCCGACGCTGCCGCCGGATGCCGTCATCGACCATTTCAGCGCCCTAGCGCGGACGTGCGCGGTGAACCTGCTCGTGCCGCTGCCACGCACCGTCGAGGGGCAGCTGTACAACAGCGTGGTGGCACTCGACCGGCAAGGCAACATCGTCGGGCACTGCGACAAAACGCATCCCACGCAAGGCGAGCTGGCCGTCGGGGTGACGCCCGGCGCCGGGCCGACGGTGCTGCCCTTCGACTTCGGGCGCGTCGCCTGCGCCATCTGCTTCGACCTGAACTTCCCCCCGCCGCCCACGGAGCTGCAGGCGCTGGACGTCGATCTCCTCTGCGTACCCTCCCTTTTCACCGGCGGCGACCTGCTCGCGCAGTGGGCGTTGACCTGCGGCGCGTATGTGCTCTCCGCCTACCACGAAGACACCCGCCTGTATGACATGACCGGGCGCGAGTTGGCGCGCGTCGGGCAGCGCTATGAGGCGTACCGTAACTGGCACCTGCCGCCGCTCCTCACCGCGCGGCTGAACCTGGATCGCCGCCTCTTTCACGCCGACTTTAACATTGCCGACTACGATGGGCAGCACGGCGGGCTGCACCGGCTGCTCGCGGAATGCCCGGACTGCGTGACCCTCGACCACAACTACCCCGTGGGTGTCTTCGCCCTCGGCGCGCTGGACGGCATGACGCTGGCGGAGTTGACGGCGCGCTACGGGCTCATTCCGCGCACTACGTTCTTCGCCGATGCGCTGGCGGAGATTCGCGCGGCACGGGAGGGGACATGACGCGCCCACGCCAACCGAGCGACATGCGCGTGGTCGATGCGGCGGTGACCTTTTCCGACGTGCGCCTGCGCACGCCACTGATATTGAGCCGCAGCAGCATCACCCACCTCACGCTGGCGCACGCGCGGGTGACGGTGGAAAGCCCCGCCGGGCAACGGGCGAGCGGCGCGGGGATGATCTACCTCTCCGACGGCTGGGCCTGGCCCTCTACCGAGTTGCCGCACGCGACGCGCGACGCCGCCATGCGCGCCTATGCACGGCAAGTCGCCGTCGCGTTGCCCACCATCTGCGCCGCGTGGGGGCATCCACTCGAGCTGGGCATGGCGCTGCACGACGCGCCGCCCGCCGCGGGCGTATTGCCGCCGCTGGCGGTCGCCGTATGCGCCTCCCCCTTCGACGCCGCTCTGCACGACGCGTATGGCCACCTGCACGGGCAGTCGAGTTACGCCTTGCTCGGTCCCGCGTACCTGCCCGGCGATCTGGCGGGCTACCTCGGGGAAATGGGACGCGGGGTGACGCTGGAGCAGGCGCTGGCCCTGACCTGGCGCCCCCGCGTCCTCGGCTGCGTGCTGATCGGCGCCGCGGAGCCGCTAACCCCGGCGGAGGTGACCACGCCCGTGGGCGACGGGCTGCCGGAGTGCCTGACGGAGTGGGTGCAGCGCTACGGCTTCTTCGCCGCGAAGGTCAAGCCGCACGCGCGCGACCCCCGCGACGACGCCGCGCGCACGGTGGCCGTCTACCGCGTGCTCCGCGCGACGACGCCGGAGCCGTGGCTCAGTGTGGATCCGAACGAAGGCTACCCGGACGCCGACACAGTGCTGGCGTATCTCGCCTACCTGCGCGAGGCGGACGTGGAAGCGTTCCACGCGCTGCGCTACATCGAGCAACCGGTGCCGCGCGCAGCGAGCACGACGGTGCGGCTCGCCCCTGCCTCCACGCAAAAGCCGATCCTGGTCGACGAAGGGGTCACCGGCCTCGACAATCTGCCGGAACTCCTGCACGCGGGGTGGAGCGGCATCGCGCTGAAAACATGCAAGGGGCACACTCTGTGCCTGCTCCTCGCCGCCTGGAGCCGGCTGCACGGGTTACCCTATACACTGCAAGACCTGACCAACCCCGCGTTGGCGGCGCAGCACGCCCTCAACCTGGCGGCACGCCTGGACACGCTGAATGGCGTCGAGCTGAACGCGCTGCAGTTCACCCCCGACGTCTTTACGCTGACGCCGCGGGGCGGTTGCCACGACGCATCCGCGCTCACCGGCGCAGGACTTGGTTACCTATGACGCAACGATTTACAGCCGCGGAGTCCTGCGGTATGATACGATAATCATCTCACCATTGTTTCCGCTCACGCCGAGGAGGATGGCCCGCGCATGAATGCCAACGTTCCCGTGCCCTATTCGCCGACCTGTTCACGCCCGCAGATGCCGGAGCTGGCCTTCTTCAGTCCGCGGTCGGACACGCTCCTCTTCACGGGGGTGCGGACCATCGAACTCTACTGCCAGGCGGGGGTGCGCGCGGTGGCGCTGCAGTGGACGCTGACGCGCAACGGCTTCACCACACCGTTTCGCCTGGGAACGGCGGAGCCGCTGCTCGCTAACCGCTTCCGCATCAGCCTGCCGACCGAAGGGTTGCACCCCGGCTTTTACGATCTGCATGTGACGCTGGACGACGGCACCGGTACGCCGCGCACGGGGGTCTGCACCTTTGGGTACCGCGGCGGACACCAGCGGGTGCATCAGTCGCGCCCGGCCGATTTTCGCGCGTTCTGGGCGCGGGCAAAGGCGGCGATGGATGCACTGCCGCTGGACGCCGTCGCGGAAGCGCCGACCCTCTTCACCAGCCCCGAGATCGATGCCTACAACCTGGCGTCCGCCAGCCTGCCCGGCAACTACGATCCGGCGGGCATCGTGACCGACGACGTGGAGAGCGGCAAGGTGTCCTTCGCCGGGCCGGACGGGGGACGCGTGCATGGCTGGCTGGCCAAACCCGCCGGTCCCGGCCCTTTCCCGGCGATGCTGGTGCTGCCCGGCGCCGGCATCGGCCCGCGTCCGCGCCCGCTGGAACAGGCGCGCCATGGTTATTTAGCCCTCGACATTCAGGCGCACGGGCAGGATGTCGATCTGCCCGAGTATCCCATCTTGCCCGGCTACTACGACGGCCACATCTTCGACCCGGTCGATGCCTACTACTATTATCGCATCCATCAGCGCGTGGTGCAGGCGGTGCGCTATCTGGCCTCGCGCCCCGACGTCGACCCCGCGCGCATCGCCGTGGTCGGCGGCAGCCAGGGCGGACGGCTGGGGATGGTCGCCGCGGCCCTCGACCCCCGCGTCAGCGCCGTCGTCTCCTGCATCGCGCATAGCGGCCACCTGCCGTACCATTATTGGGCGCAAGCGTCGAATGCCGCCGGGGCTGACGGCATGGACTCCGCCGCGCCCCAGCCCGCCGACACTCCGGAGGCGCGCTGCCTGCGCTACTACGACCCGATGAACTTCGCGCCGGACGTGCATTGCCCGGTGCTGATGAACGCGGGGCTGATCGACCCCACCTCCCCCCCCGCCTGCGTCTTCGCCATCTACCGGAACCTGGGCACGCGCCGCAAGGAGATCGAGGCGCTGCCCGGCCTGGGCCACGACTGGTCGGCGGAGTTCGAACGCCGCGCCTGGCACTGGCTGGCGGCGCAGTGGGCGCGACCGTAGCCCGGCCTATTTCGGCGCGGCAGGCGGTTGCAATTCCAGCCAGCCCCAGTATTCGGGGTGAATTTGCGCTTCGATGCCGGCGTCGGTGGTCATATGCGTGGGGCCGTTCCAATACGCCTTGCCCATGTTCGCCGTGCCCGCCTCGTTGGAGAAGTTGATCGCCAGGTTGAAGAGCAGCCGGGCGCCCGGCTTGGGGTGGTAGTCGCGGAAGTACGCCCACGGCAGCTTCGCCTCCACGGTGAAGCCCGGCGTGCCGTGCACGTCGGCGTCGCGCACGGCCATCACCGCGTCGGGCACCACGCCGGTGCAGTCGGCGCTGGCCTTCGGACCGGCGATGGCGATCACGAAGGGGGAGCCCTGCGCGCCCGGGTGCACGAAATCGTACCCGAAGACTGTCGGCTTCGTGTTGCGCAACCGCGTGATGAGGATGCGGTAATCCCCCTCCTTCGCCATGTCCAGCCCGCCGGGGCGCGGCACGCGGTGCTCCAGCGGATGGTCGTTGACGGAGAGGAACACCTCCACCGTGTCGCCGGTTTTATATGCGGTGGCCGGGTCGTCGCCGGCGTTGCGCATCCCCTTGCCGCTCGCCACGGCGAAGGCAACGTAGAGGAACTTGTCATCCCAGGCGACGCGCGCGGTGCCGCGGTAGTCGTCCGCGTCCGGGTCCAGCGCCATCTCCGCGCGCGGCGCGGCCGCCGGCCACTCCGTCAGCGCGCCATCCACCGTGATAGGGGCGGCGAGGTGCGGCACGGCCAGCGTTTTGTGCTCCTTGGTCAGCGTGTCGTCATCCGCCCGCGCCACCAGGACGGCCAGCAGCGCCAGCACGAGGCAAATCCCTCTCATTTAAAGACCGCCTTCCCCCACAGGTTCGGACTGGTGAACGCCCACGACCCGCCGCCGTTGGCGAAGAGCTGGAAGGCCCGCGTCGGCTCTGACGGATTGGCGCCGGCGAGGGAAACCTCCCACGTGAGGGCGATCTGGTCGCCCGCCTTCGGGTGGAACGCCGGATTGATGGTCTTCCACGGCACCTTGATCTCCTCCGTGTAGCCGTGGCCATCCTTCGCCGGCTTCACCGCTACGGTGATGCCGGGCATCTGCTCGGTCGTCAAGTGGTCGCCGTCCATGCCTAGATATCCGTCCCAGTAGGTGCGCTTCTTCAGGTGGTTCCACCAGAAGTCCGCGGTGAAGAGGTCGGGGCACTTTTTCAGCGACTCCTGCGAGCCTTGCAGCGGTACGGGCAGCGCCGGGTTGCTGGACATGCGAATGATGAGGTCGTCGCCGTTCCACGCCCCTATCCCACGGTTCGGATAGGTGTTGAAGGGCAGGTGCGGCTCCACGATCGTCGCGGCCAGGTACAGGTTGTCGGCGTCATACATGGCGTAGAAGGTGCCGTTGTAGTCGTCCTTCATCTCTTCGTCGAAGGTGACCGGACCGATTTTCCCGCTGGTGTTCCAGTCCTTCAGCGCGCCGTCGATGGCGACGGCCTTCGGCGCGGGCATGATACGCATCGGCGGCGCGTCCTTCGGCGGCGCGGGCAACGCCTCGTCGGCAAAGAGCGCCGCCCACGCGGCACCGAGCAGCAGCGCCGCCAGCAGCACGGAGAGCACGGTTTTCATCGCTATTCCTCCTCATCGGTATAATACAGGATCATCGCCGGCACTTCCACGCCGCCGCCGCGCCCGCCGACGGCCCAGCCATGGTGCGCGTCGAGCAGAAAGAGCCCGGTCAGCGACGAGCGCACGGGGTTGACGTTGCGCCATGTGTTGCCGCCGTCGTCGGTGGCGAAGAGCATCCCCTGCGGTTGGCGGATATACAGGTGCGTGCCGTCGCTGACGGAGGCCAACTGCGTGCCGTTGCCGTCACCCTGAAAGATATGTGCCTTCCACTGCACGTGCCCCAGGAAATCCAGCTTCAACTGGCTGCCCGCCCCCTCTTCCCCGGCGAAGTCCAGATAGACGCCGCTCGCATCGCACGCCACCGCCAGCGGATTGCCCCAGTGGCCGTTCCAGCCGCCTTTGCCGTCGGCAGTGAAGTACGGCGGTTGCCCCGGGCTGCCCGCCACGAGCTGCAGCGTGGCGCTGATCTTACTGCTGATCCCGCGCACCGCATAGGCGCCAGGCGGGCAGGCCTCCCCGCGCTCGTCCGTGCCGTCCCAGGTGAGCGTATACGTGCCCGGCGCCGTCTTTTTTCCGCTCTGCAGCGTACGCAGCAGGTGCCCGCGCGCGTCGAAGACGCCCACGCTGACGTTGCCGGCGCTCTTCACGGTGAAGTGCACCTCGACCGCCTGCCCGAGCACCACGGCGCCGAGTAGGAGAACAATAAGGATCGTCCGGGTCGCGTGCATACGCCGTTCCCTCACGTCTGCTGGATCGCCCTGATATTCTCCAGCGGGATATCGACCTGGTACAGATGGGAGCCGGCGAGGATATACCCGCCGTCCGCGCCCAGCGTCGTGCAGAGGTGCCGGGCTTCCGCCGCCACCGCGTCCGGCGTGGCGTAGGGTAATAGCGTCTGGGTATCCAGGCCGCCGTGGAAGGTGATGCGGCCACCGTAGCGGGCATGGAGCACTTCCGGCGTTACCCCCATCGCGGGCATCTGCAGCGGATCGATGATATCCACGCCGATCTCGATGAAGTCGTCGATGATCGGCTCAACCGCGCCGCAGGAGTGGTAGAAGACGGTGACGCCGTACTCCTTCGCCATCTCGATCAGCCGCCGTTGCCGCGGTTTGATGTGCGCGCGGTACAGCGCCGGGCTGATCATCATCGCCTGTTGGGTGCCCAGGTCGTTGAACAGCCCCACGGCGTCGATGGCCCCGTGCGCGGCGTCGAGCAACATGCGCGTGCGCGTGAAGAAGAACTCCGCCATCCACGTCAGCATGTATTCGGCGAGTTCCGGCTCCGCGAGCAGGTCCTCCATGAAGCCTTCCATGCCGCGCAACGCCCAGCAGCGGTCGAAAAGGCTCTCGATCTCGATGAGGGTCCAGTATGCGTGCCCGGGATATTGCGCTTCCAGCAGGGCGGGCAGCGTGGAGAAGTCGAAGATCCGCGCCGGGTCGGGCCAGGCGTAGGCGCGAATTTCCGCCGGGGTGGCGTTGCGCAGCGGCCAGTGGCAGATGTCGGTGTAGGCGCCGCCGTCGTAGACCACGCGCCGCCGCCGCACGCCCCAGAAATCCTCCTGCGTGCCGTCGGCCAACGGACGGTCGCGCCAGCCGAAGCCGGTGTAACCACCGTAGCCGCCTTCACCGCAGATGGCGCCGATGTCGCGGATATCCGACCCCGCCCACACGCGCACCGCCTCGTCGTCGGGCAGGTCGAAGCGCGCGCGGAGCGCCGCGTAGACCTCCGGCTCGGCGCGGAAATGGTATGGCGTGCGGTCGCTCGGTTGCCGTCGCAGCGCCTGGATGACACGCTCGCGCGCGGTGATCGGTGACAATGGCATGGTGTGCTACCCCGAGTATTTCAAAATCATGCGTGCCGGCTCGCTGGCGGAGCCGCCGGCGCCGCCGACCGCCCAGCCGTGCTTGGTGTCGGAGAAGAAGATACTGCGCAGCGAAGTGGTGACGGGGCTGACGTTCTTCCAGCTCTTCCCGCCGTCCGCCGTGTGCAGCAGGCAGCCGGGCACGGCGAAGGAGGGCGACCCCTTGTAGATGCCCATGCCCACCGCCCATCCTTCGGTCGGTGAAGTCATCGCCGCGCCGATGAGGGCGTTGGGCACGCCGCCGGATGCCGTGATCCAGGTGACCCCGCCGTCCTTCGTAGCGGCGGTGCAGCCGTCCGCGCCGACGGCGATGCCGTGGGTCGCGTCGGCGAAGGCCACCGCCATCAACTCCTGCCCGTCGGGCAGCGCGCGGCTCACCTGCCAGGTGTCGCCACTGTCGGTGGTGCGCAGCACCAACCCCTCACCGCCCACCACCACCAGGTGCTTCGCGTCGAAGGCGTAAAAGTCGCGGTGCGGCCAGTTCTTCGGGTCCTTCGCGAAGCCGGTGAGCGCCGGTTTCAGATCGATGACGCGCCAGCTCTGGCCACCGTCATCCGTGCGACGCAGCACCGGTTCTCCCCAGAACGGCGCCATCCACCCCTGCGTGGCGTCGGCAAACCAGAACTTCTTCACGGTGGTGTTGGCGGGCAGCGGGAGCTGCTTCCACGTCACGCCGCCGTCCGTCGTTTTCGCCATGAAGCCACTGCCGCTCAACGTGCCGCCCAGCCAGCCGGTCTTCGCATCGATGAACCATACCGCGTGCTGCTCGAACTTTTCGCACGGCGAGGGCAACGGCTCCACGCCTTCCGGCGTGTCCTGCTCGTCGACGACGAAGGTGGAGACCTTCCACGCCTTCCCGCCGTCCACGGTATACATCGGCCCGCCTTTGCCCCCGGCGTGGAGGATCCAGCCGTGGTCGGCGTCGCGGAAAAAGACGCGGGTGAAGTTTTCCTGCGCCACCTCGGGCATCTCGGCCACGTCCCAGCCGTGTGCCGTGGGCTCCGGCGCCTCGGTCGTCGGCGTTACACCGGCGCCGACGGGCAGTTGCACCGGCCCCTGGAAGCGCGTGATGCCCTCCAGCCCCGTCACGTGATAGAGCTTCACCGCCTCTCCGTCGCCGGCCAGCGCGTAGACCAGGCCGGTCTTCGGATGCGTGAAGATATGGCCTTCGGTGAACTCCACCGAGATCAGGTTCTCGTCCGGCGCGGCGCCCTTGTAGCCGTCAGTGAACAGACTGCCGACGTAAAGGCCGGTGGCCTTGTCGAAGATGCGCATCTGCCCGTTCCAGTCCGTCAGGCAGATGCAGCCCTTCACGATGCCGGTGTAGCAACCGGGTTTGTAGAACTGGCCGGGCTTGACGAAGCCGGTCGCCTTGTCGCCCGCCTCCCACAGCCACGTGCCGTCCTTGCGCATTTTGCCGATGCGCGCGAAGATGCCGCTGGAAGCCCAGCCGATCCCCTTGCCTTTACCTTCGATATCCGCGGTGAAGTAGTAGCTGCCGTCGTCGGGGTCCACCCACGTGCTGATCTCGCGGCCGGCCGGTTTGCCCGGCGCGATATCCCCCGCATCGTCGTAGCCGACCTTCGCCGCCGAGGTGTTCAGCCACCAGGCGGTCTGCGGATCCCCCATCTGGCCCATCGGACGGGAGGGCAGCCGCTCCGCCTTCGCCCAGGAGTAGATCGGGTTTCCCTGCGCGTCCAGTCCGAGGCAGGGCAGTTTCCAGCTCCAGGCGTAGACGGTCAGGTCGGGCGCCACGTAGGGCTGGTAGTTGGCGAGCATGCTCATGTCCGTTTTGAAGCCCGGCGGCACCGACCAGTCCACTTCATTCTCGTCGATATTCCCGTCGCCGTTCGTGTCGTGCACGGTGTTCGGCAGCAGCTTGAAGCCGGAGGGAAGCACCACCGGTTTACTCGGGCGCGTCGGCCACGCGTCGCTCACCTGGGCCAGTTCGCCGGAGACGCTCAGGTCGATGCGCGCGGCGGGAATCAGCGCGTCGCCCTCTACGCGGAAGATGGACAGCGGCATATTGTTGCGGTAGAGGAAGGTGTGCCCCTGGAAGTGCCGGATATACCCGCCGCCGCCGTCGCCAAGGTGGAAGACCGGGCAGGCCTGCGCCGGATGGCTCAGGCCCCACACGTCCTCGACCACCTGCGTCTTCTTCGCGTAATCGACGCGGTAGCGCACGATCGCTTCCAGCGGCGCGTACGTCTGGTAGACCAGCTCCGGCTGCGCTTCGTCGGCGATTTCCATGTGATTGCAACCGCAGGCCAGCGGACCGAGCCATTCGTCGCTCAGCGTGCCGCCGGTGAAGAGGCACACGCGCTTGGGCGACTCATCCTCACCCACGTACAGCGTACCGTCCGCCGCCACCGCCGGGCCGGTCGGGTTCATCAGATCGGTGCGCAGCTTCGCCCAGTTGCCGGAGACGCCGCGCCCGCCCGCCTTACCGATGGCGCGCACGAACTTGCCGTCCGGCGTGAAGACCTTCACCTGCATCGACGCGCCGTGGTCGCTGATATATATCTGCCCCTTGCCGTCCACGCAGAGGTCATAGGGGTCGTCCAACCCGGTAATCACCGTGCTCAGGAGCACGCCGTCGGGGGAGAACTTCACCAGTTGCTTCTCGGTGAGGGCGTACAAATTGCCGTCCGGCGTCATCGCCAACCCGCCGGGTTGCGTGACCGGGATCTCCTTCAGCCGCTCGCCGCTCTTCGCGTCGAGAATAACGAGCAGGTTCTCCGTGCGCAGGCTGGCGTAGAGGTGTTTGCCGTCCGCGGCCAGCCCCACGATATTCTGCTCCTCCCCCGGTACTTCGCTCACGCGCATCATCCCCTGCGGGCCGGAGTAGGTGTTGGCGTAGTCGCCCGTCTCGGCATCCACGCGCCAGATGAGCGCGCGCGTGAGCTTCTTCCCCTTCGCCACTGTGTCATCGGCGACCAGGTTATTCGCGATGTAGACGTATTTGCCGTCGTAGGCGAGCACCCGGCAAGTGCCCCAGCTCCAACTGTTGTGTGCGCCCCACACGATAAACTTGCCCGTGCCGCCGTGGGGATTGACGCGTAGCAGCGCCGGCGTGCCTTCCTCTTGCGCCCAGAGCAGAAAGACATCCCGCCCGTCCGACGCGACGGCGGTGTCCAGCACGTGCCCCCACACGCCGCCCCAGCCGCCTTTGCCATCCGAGGAGAGGTAGGGTGGTTTGCCCGCGTTGCCCATCGCCAGCAGGTACTGCCAGCCGATGGCCGCGGTTAGCCCGTGAAAGGTATACGCGCCGGGCGGCAGCGGCTTGCCCAGGTCGTCCTTGCCGTCCCACGCCGCCGTCTGCGGACCCACCGCCATCTTTTTCCCCGACAGGAGGGTGCGCACCAGCCGCCCTTGCGCGTCATACACCCCCAGGCTCGCGGTGCCCGGCGTCTTCACGGTGAAATGGATATCCACCGCCCACCCCGCCGTCGCCAGGGTAAAGAGCAGTAACCAGCAGCAGTAACGCATCGCGCGTCCTCCCTAACCCGGATAAATCCAATACCCCTTGGGCAAACCCTGGGTGATGCCCAGTGTACCGAGTAGATAGTACACCCAGCAGAAGAGCATAATCAACACGCCGGCGCCGAATTCCCCGGCAATCAACCCCGCCATGAGCGGCTTATACTTCTGATACGTGGCAAAGCCGCCGAAACGCAACACCAGCGCCTTGATCGCCCACCCGAGCAGGAAGGAAAAGGCGAACCACGCCGCCGGGAAGGAGACCCACACCAGGAAGAGCACCGGGTGCAACGGCCAGCGCGGCCAGCGCAGGCGCGCCATGTAACAGAGCACCAGCAGCACCAGCCCCGCGCCCAGCGCGAGCAGGATGCGCGGTTGCACGCGCACCAGCGCCAGGTGGCCCCAGCCGGTGGCGGCGCTCGCCGTCCGCAGCATCCCTTGTCCGGCCAGGTGCTGCTCTACGCTCACCGCCTGGTCGAAGGCCATGGTCGGCGCCACGCGCGTGGCGAAGGCGTCCGGCATATTCGCCCCGCGGTCGTATTGCAGGTACAACGTCACCCCTACGGCGACGACCAGCCCCACCACCACCGCGATCACCGCCAGCCGCGCGATGCCGCCCAGGCGCACCTGATGCGTATCGACGATCTTCAGCGTGTTCACGAAGAAGGGCATGAACGCCTCGCGCGGATCGATGGCGAAGACCACCGTGAGCAGCGCCATCAGCAGCATCGCCTGCGGGCCGATGGCCGCCGCGCCGAACAGCCCGAGCAGCACGGTGTGTGGAGCGAAGTAGTTCTGGATGAAGAAGACGCCCGTCTCCGCCAATATGCGCGACATGCCGAGGAACATCATCACCAGGATGGCCAGGTACAGCGCGGCGAAGGGCCATTCCAGCTTACCGAGTAGGCTGAAGTAGAGGATGAAACCGACCGAGGCCAGCACGAAGATGCGCGCGCCCCATACCGCGATATCGGGCACCGGGGTGGTGGTGGGAAAGCCGAGTGCCGCCCGGCAGACATCGCTGAAGTAGCGCCGCCCGGTGTAAAAGAGCATGCAGATCAAGCCGAAGTAAGCGCCGAAGGCCACGAATTCATACAGCGCGGGCGTGCCGCTCCCCACCGTCACGCCGTAACCGGCCAGGATGCCGCACGCCAGACTGAACAGCGTCGGCCCGATGCCCAGCGAGAGGGAAACGTCGCTGGAGAGGTAATACCCCACCCCAATAACGGCGAAGTAGATGAAGGGGCCGAAGACGAGCCAGGGGAACCACCCGCCGCGCGCAAAGACAGGGAAGAGCGGCGAGAGCGTGGAGAAATCGAGGCGCAGCGAGATGGGGATCATGCGCGAGGCCAGGTGCGGCCACTGGCAGGCATAGTTGTTCAGGTGGATGAGCAGCACCGGCACCAGGCCGGCCCAGAAGAGCGGGTTGCGCAGCGTGGTGGAGATGTGCCGCCCGGCATCGGGCAGCAGCGAGGAGGCCAGCGTCGCGATGGGATACGGCAGGTGCTCGTGATGCGCCCAGCGCGGGTGGACAACGAGGGACAGGCCGAGAAAACCGACGATGAGCAGCAATAACAGCGGCAGCCAGAAGCCCAGCGTGCGCCACCATGCCGACCATGGCACCTGCACCGGCGTGATATGCGCGTTTCCGCCCTTCCCCTGGATGAAGCCGGTCAGTACGTCGTTGTCGTTCTCCGGCGTGACCTGGGTGAGCAGATACGGCGGGATTTGCTCGATCAGCGGCCGCGTTTGCCGCCACGGATTCGTCCCCGACGGATCGGCTTGCCAGGAGGGGGTGATCTTCGCCCAGTGGTAGGGCAGCACCAACGCCGAGGTGAAGACACGCATGAGGCCCGAGCCGGGGAGGCAGCAGGCGGAGAGGATGAGCGCCAGCACCACGGCGAGTTCCGTGCCGCTCAGGGCCCAGCGCTCGCCGATGCGCCGCAGCAGGGGGTTGAAAATAATAACAAAGAGGAGCAGGCCGCCGTAGACCGAGATCGGCATAAAGTTGCCGACCATGTTGGTCTGGTGCAGGACGGCGTCGTTAAAATACGTCAGCCCGCAGATCAGGATGACGCCGACCAGACCCAGGATGACGGCGCGTTTGGTCATATTCTCAGACACATTCTCGCGCGCGGGCGATGACGGTCGCATAGTCCGGCACGCCCGCGGCGCCCCCCACCGCTTCGATGCCGCAGGCGGCGCAAGCGGCGCCCAGCCGCGCCGCCGCTACCGGGTCGGCGCCGTGCGCCAGCCCGGCGATGAACCCCGCGTTCCAGCAATCCCCGGCGCCGGTGGTGTCTACCACGCGAGCGGGCAGCGCGGGCACGGACGTCGCGCATCCCGGCTGGAAGAGCACACACCCGTCGGCGCCCATTTTAATCACCACCGCGCCGCACCCGAGACCGAGCAGGTGCGCGGCGATAACCTCCGGCGCCCGGTCGGGATAGATGGCGCGCAGGTCGTCCAGGCTGGGCAGCACGTAGTCGGCGTGCGGCACCATCGCTTCGAAGCGCGCGCGGTCGGGCCCCAGGCCCCAGCATTCGTCGAGGAGGGTCGTCACCCCGCGTCGACGCGCCTCCGCCAGCAGCGCCGCCCCCGGTGCGCCGTCCAGCCCCGGCAGTACCCAGCAGTCCGGGTAGAGCAGGAAGTCGGCGGCGAGGAGTGCTTCCACGTCCACGTCGGCGGGCGTGAAAGTGAGGTTGGCCCCCGGCGTGTGGATGAAGGTGCGGTCGCCGCTGGTGTGGATGCCGACAAAGGTGTAGGGCGTGGTGTCGGTCGGCGACACCACGATGCCGCGCGTGTTGACGCCCGCCGCGGCCAATTCATGCGCCAGAAACGCGCCGTTGGGGTCGTCGCCCACCTTGGCGAAGACGCCGACTGGCAGCCCCATGTGCCCCAGCGCCGTCGAGGTGTTGGCCGCCCCGCCGCCGGGCGAGAAGCGCAGCGACGTGGTGACGACCTGCGGGTGGATGCGCGGCTCGGGGTAGCGCGCCAGCGGCCCGCTCAAGGCATCGACGACCAGTATACCCAGGCAGTTAACCCGGCGCATCGACCAGCTCCTTCGCCGGCGTCATGCCCCACAGCCCCTCCGCCGCCTCGTAGAGGATCGCGCGGGCGATAGCCAGCGCGTCGTCCATGCCATATTCCCCCTGTGCCACCTTCTGCGCCAGCACCTGCGCGAGCTGGTTGCGCACCATCACCGCTTTGGCGTAGGCCCACTCGACGGTGTAGGCGTCGGAGAAGAAGCCGATCTGCTTGTTCGTCGGCAGCATATCCAGCCGCTCTTCCATCACCTGCCGGATGGCGCCGGGGAAGAAGTTGTGCCACCAGTAGCCGGCCAGCGTGATGTTGGGAATCTCGCGGCACATGGAGCAGAGCGTCTGGTCCCCATGCCGGCTGGCGACCATTACCACGAAGCGGATCGCCGGGTGCTGCGCCGCCACGTCGGCGAAATCGGCCAGTGCGCGCTGCGGAGCCAGGCTGGCGGTCTCGTGCGGCATCGGCTCGGCGCAGAAGCTGCAGTGGAAGGCGATGCGCGCCGCG
Source organism: uncultured bacterium (assembly GCA_903928345.1). Classification (GTDB taxonomy): domain Bacteria; phylum Armatimonadota; class Hebobacteria; order CAIYQO01; family CAIYQO01. The sequence continues at coordinate 56,285 of CAIYQO010000180.1, forward strand.
TGCGGCTCCAGCGCGGTGAGGAAGGCGTCGTGAATGTAGGAGGCGTAGATGTCGCGTTCGCACGGGCCGGCGATCGCGCGCCGGGTCAGCGCCGCGGCCATCTCCGCGTCGCTCACCGCGCCGAACTGGATATCGGTGGAGATGTGCGTCGCCAGGGAAGAGACCGGCGCCGCGGCCAACTGCGCCACGTAGTGCGCCAGTGCGGCTTGCACGTCGTCGAGGGTCTGAATCGTGCGCGCGGGCGCGGGGCGCCCATGTGCGCCGTGCGGGATAGGCGTGCCCGGCGGCAGCCCCCAGCAGCGTTCCAGCTCGTAGAGCGCCGTGTCGAACTCGCCGCGCTGGGTGCGCGTGAAGAAGGCCCATTCCACCGAGAAGTCGAACAGGTCGTCGTCCCGCCCCTGCGCGTCGCGGCGGGAGAGTTCGGTCGCCAGCTTGCGGATGCCCGCCTTGCGCAGCATCGTCCGCTCCCACGCGCGGTCGCCGGTGCGCTCGCGGATGATCGCGTCCAGGCGCTCCCAGTTGTCCGCGGTCACCGGCGCGTCCCACCCGAACAGGTCGTGCAGGATGATGCGCACGCCCCACATGCAACTGGTGTTGCGGATGCGCGGGTAGTACGGCAGCGCCTCGATCATGCGGGCACGGCCCTCGTCGTCGGTCGGGAAGCCGGGGAACTCCGTCAGCCGCGCGCCGTTCGGACACCCCGCGGCGTACAGGTCGCTGATGACCATGTGGTAGAGCAAAATGTCGTGCACCCCGCGCGCGCTGAGCCGGCCCGGCGTCAGGTGGGTGTGCCCGTCGAAGAGCGGGATCGCCTGCAACCCCGCGAGGATATCGTTGAACAACGTTTGCATGATTGCTCCTTGAGCCCCATCGTGGCTTGGCCGTCCCGGCCAAGAAAATTCACGGGCGAGACGCCCGTGCCACACTACCCTTACGCGCGTCCGGCGGCGCCGGTGCGGATCAGCCAGCCTTCCACTACGGGGGCCATCGCCAGTACGGCCTCCCGCATCGCCATCGGCGCCCACAGGTTGCGTTCTTCCGACCACTGCCGCATCAGCGAGTTGCGCACCGCGGCGATCAAGTCGGAGGCGACGTTCACCTTGGTGATGCCCAGGCCGATGGCCCGCTTGAGGTCGGCGTCGGGGGTGCCGGAGCCGCCGTGGAGCACCAGCGGGACGGTGACCGTCTTGGCGATCTCCGCCAGCCGGTCGAAATCGAGGCGCGGCAGCTTGGTGTAGAGGCCATGGCCGTTGCCGATGGATACTGCCAGCGCGTCGATGCCCGTCTCCGCCACATACGCCGCCGCCTCCGCCGGATCGGTCAGCGTCGATTCGTGCACGCCCTCGGTGACCACCTTATCCACCCGGCCCACGTGGCCGATCTCCCCCTCCACCGTCACGCCGCGCGGGCGCGCCAGCGCCACCACGTCACGCAACGCCGCCGCATTCTCCGCATACGGGCGGGCGGAGTAGTCCAGCATCACCGCGGAGTAGCCCGCGTCCAGCGCGTCGGCAACCTGCGCCATATCGCCGCCATGGTCGAGGCAAATCGCCACGGGCAAATGGTGGTCGCGCAGGAAGAGCTGCACGATGCGGCTCATTGTGGCGAAGGGGAAGAGCGACGCTTCGCCCGGTCCGTGGAGCAATATCACCGGCGCCTGCATCCGCGCCGTCACCTGCAGCACCATCTCCGCCGTCTCCGCGTTCCACACACAAAACGCCGGCACGGCATACCCGCCGTCGCGCGCCGCGAGCAACAATTCCGCCATAGGGGTAAAGGGCATAACGCCTCCGTGTTGGTTAGAAGTTAGCCTGCATTATTCATAACAATTCGAATAATGCCTCAGCTAGCCCGGCAATCCTTCGCATTGTGAATTATCCGGGCTAGGAGTTAGAAGTTAGCATGTTGGCGATGGAATATCAGTCTCCCAACTCCTAACCCCTACCTTCTAACTCCTAACCCCCAACTCCTCCCGTTTCACTCGTCCAGTATAGCCAGCGCACCGTTTTCCTTCGGCATGAAGGTGCCGGCGCCGGGGGGCCACTGGATGAAGGCCTGCGCTTCCGCGCCGGGGTGGTCGTTGTCGTCGATGATATAGTTGAGCCACATCTGCGCCCCGGGCTTCACTTCCCACAGCGCGTCGGGGAAGTCCTCATAGGTCACCGCGTCGATGGGCAGCTTGGCCTCGAACATCTCCACCTTCAGGTCGTGCATATCCACGCCGGTGACGTTCTCCATCAGGCGCAATTCGTCGGGGAGATCGGTGGCGTTGAGCACCTTGAAGACGCGCGGCACGTGCTCCGGCGCCAGTTCATGCCGACGATATTGCCAACTACCGTCGCAATAGATGCACGCGCCTTCGTCCTGTGTCAGCGTCAGGTTGAACTTCATGCCGGTCAGGTAGGAGTTGATGGCCATTTCCAGCGTGTCCTGCCAATTACACGCCGCCTGCGCGTTGCGCGGCATGCAGATCACGTCGTCAAACTTCAGCGCTTGCATGTACAGGTTTTTGCCCTCCCACGCATAGCGGATGAGTATGCTGCAATCACGCGGGCCGCCCTCGATGTTCGACGCGCCGCTTTCCGGGGTGATAATCACCTGCGGGGCGATGCCGGCGTCATGCCACTTCTGCGTGTTGCCGTCGATGGCGAACGGCGCCTTCAAGTGCGGCACGTGGAAGGAGATCTTCGGCGGCTTGCCGGCGGTGTAGTCCGGCGGCGATGCCACGTAGCCGGCGAGCAGCGCGGCGCCGGCGGGGGAAACCGTCACTGTGCCGCTGGTGTAGCGCAGGTCGCAGCGCTCCAGGCGCACCCAGTCGTTGCAGCTCTTCGTGCAGTCGGTCACCAGCACGTTGAGTTTGCCCGCGGTGTCCACGAAGCTTTCCAGTGCCTGCACGTGGTCGAGCCAGGCGCTGCCGGTGCTGAAACCGGGCAACCCCAGGCCGTCGCGGTCGATCACGTGGAAGTCGCACGTCGTGGCCATCCCGGCGATGCACACCCCTTCGCCCGCGGTGAAGCCGCCGATATGCACGTAGTTGCCGAAGGGATGCACCCAGTCCGTCGAGCCGTCCGCGGCCACGCCGATCACGTCGGTGCCGCCGTTGTTGAAGACGGAGTGCCCGCAGGCCGGGCTGGAGGTCAGGTTCGTGTTCACCAGCCAACCGCCGCCGGGCCGTACTTCGAACTGCCCGATCCCCTGCGTGTCCCGCTTCCAGGAATAGGGAGAGATCACCTGATCCGCGCCCGGCAGGCCCGTCATGTCTTCCCATTTGTAGACCGGCACGCCCTGCGCGTCCAGCCCGCTTGGCCGCCAGCGCAACAGCCAGCTATTGCCGGTGGGGCGCTGCGCGGCGATGATGGTGCCATCCGGCAGGAACCCGTTGAACATGTGATGGAAGATCGAGGTTTTTCCTACCGGCACGCCTTTGGCGTCGCAGACGGGCGTGGGCGTGTCCGCCTCGTCGACGCGGCCGTCGCCATTGGTGTCGCGGCGCCACTGGTATTGGTAATCCTTCAGTTGCTCCAACGCCAGCACCGGCGTCACCTTCTCGGGGGTAAAGCGGACGATACTGTCCGTCCAGCCCGGCCCCCACATCATCACAAAGGTCTGCCCGCCGATCTGCGCGTCGGCGTTGACGGTCCCCGCCAGCGCGCGGTGATAGGATTCCGGTTGCCAGGTGCCCTTCTCGCCGTCGAGCAGGTAGGTGAAGCCAAAGCCGCCGTAGACGCGCCCCGGCGTCACGTGGGAGGTGACGCAGCCGCCGCCCCAGATGCCCCAACTCCCCCAGCGCAGCGTGCCGTCCTTCGCGAAGACCTGCATGCGGAAGAAGTCGGCCACCGCCAGCTCCCCATGCGGGCCGAGGGCCAGGTCGACGGAGAGGCCGGGATTGTCCTGGAAGAGGAAGCGGTCGGAGAGGATGCGCCCGTCCGGGCCGTCGCCGCGCCCCAACGTTTTCAACGGCTGCAGAGCCGCCGGGTTCGTCGCGTCGAACAGATGCACCTTGCCGGTTTTGCTCGACGCCACCGCCAGCACACCGTCGCGCGCGGCAAGGGCGACGGGTGACGGCACGGCGGTCGTTTCCGCGACGATTTTGCCGTCCGACGACACCGCCACGAGCTTCTCACCACCGCTGATGACCCACACCACGCCCGTATTGGCGTCGCCCGCCGGGCAAGAGGGCGCGGGCACGGCGACCGTCTTCCCCGGCGCGGGGGTGGCGAGGGTGCCGAAGAGCACGGCGTTGTTTTTAGTGTCCGTGTAGGCGAACGTCTCCCCCAGCGCGGTCATGCCGGTGAACGTCGCCCCATCTTTGAGCGGGATCTGCCCCCCGTCATTCCCCTGCATGATGACCGTGCCGGTGGCGGATTCGATGCGCGTGAGGCACATCCCCTGGCCGGCCATGGTGCGCAGCGCATACAGGCGGCCGTCGCCGGCCACCGAAAGGCCGGGGCCGGGCATGGGGGCGCAAGAGGTGAGCGTCCACAGCCACTGCCCGGTGGCATCGGCACAGCGCAGGTTTTTATAGACATCCGCAGCCACATTGCCCACGAAGAGGCGCCCGTCGCCGTCGAAGGCCAGCCCGGTGTGGCTGCACGGGGCGCCGTAGTCGTTGGGATCCTTGTGCCCGGTGTTGCCGAACCACCCCTGGTACTTCCACCGCAGGTCGCCCTTCACCACGCGCACGGCATACGTACCGGGGCCGATGGGGGCGCCGGTGTAGGCACGCGCGGGCAGCCAAAAGGGATGCGTGCCCGCGGTTACCGGCAGCGTGTGGAAGAGGTAGGTGATCAGTTTGTTCTTCGCGTCGAAGACGCCGGCGCTCACCAGCCCCTCGCCCGGCGGCACGGTGAAGGTGCCGTCGGCACGGCGTGGAGCGGTCGCGACGGTCTCAAACGCGCCGACGCCCGGGGTGCTGGGACGCTTCACGCCGTCGATGTCCGTCCCCGGCGCCGTGCGCCCCGCCAGCTTGACCGTCCCCCACCCCGCCGACACAGTGCGGTCGAGCGCCCAGGTGAGGGTGCTCACGACGGCGTAGCGTCCGATTGCCGCGTTGTCGAAGGTGACCGGGATATTCACCGAGTGCCTGTCGAGGCCGCTCACGTATTGCCAGTCGTTCAACGATTCGCGCTGCTCCGCCCTTTTCGGACACTTGCCGATATTCAGGCCGAGGTAAAGGTTGTGATCGAGCACCAACCCCGGCACGTCGCCCACGTTCACCGCCACGGTACTGTCCGTCACGAGGTTGTTGAAGGCGACGAGATCCTTGCCGGAGGGGAGGCTGAGGCCCAGGCTGGCGTTGCCGACCGCGGTGGAGTTGGCCACCGTGTGTCCAACGCCGCTGACGATAATACCGTAGCGATTGCCGTCGGCGATGGCGTTCTCTACGCGCACACCCTGCCCACCCTGCACGCGGATGCCGATGAGCGCTCCCGTGGCGCGCACGCGGGCCAGCGTGATGCGCATGGCGTCCTGCACGGAGATGTCCGCCACCGTGGCACCGCGCACGGTCAGGTCGCTGATCGTCGCGCCGCTGCCGGTGAGCGTCAGCCCGTTCGTTGCACCGGTCGCGTCGAGCACGGTTTTGCCGTATCCCGCGCCTTTCACGCTCACCCCCGCGGGCACGGTCAGCCCGCCGTGGAAGACACCCGGCGGCAACGCCACCGTCTGCCCGGGCTTCGCCGCCGTGAGCAGCCCCTGCAGATACGGCGTCTCCGCCCACAGGCGGACGACGCAGAGCAACACGCCGAGACAGAGTAAACGTCTGACCATAATGCCTCCCAAGTTTAACCCAGATGCCGCACGAAAAATGCCTTGATGCGTGTGTCGGCCTGGCGGCCGTCCTCGTCGTTGCCGGGCACGCAATGCCCGCCGCCTGCCTGGATGATGATTTCGACCGGTGCCCCCACCCTGACGGCGGCCTCCGCCAGCAGGTGCGCGTGATGCACCGGCACCACCCCGTCGGCGTCGCCGTGAATGTGCAGGATCGGCGGCGTCCACGCGGTGAGGCGTGTAACCGGCGACACCTCCGCATACAGCGCCGGCTCCTCTGTCGGGCAGGCGCTCATGAAAGCCCACGCGTAGCCGCGATACGGGTGCGTCACCGGCTCGCGGGTCATGTCGGTGGGGCCGCCCCACCCGACCGCGCAGCGCAGCGGCGTGTTGGCCTCGGTGATGAGCATCTCGACCAGGTGCGCGCCGGCGGAATAGCCCAGGCCCCCCATGCGCGACGCGTCGGCGCCGTACTCCCCGCCATGCGCAAGCAACCAGCGCGCGGCGGTGCGCACGTCGTCGCACGCGGCGGGATACGGCGAGGCGGGGGCCAGCCGATAGTCGATATCGGCGACGACGAACCCTTGCGCCACGTACGACGCAAAGCCGGCGGCGTTTCCGGCGCGTCCCCCGACGCTCCACCCGCCTCCGTGCACGTGCAGGATCAGCGGATAGACTCCCTCGTCGGCGGGTCGGTAGATATCCAGCTTCAACGCCTGCCCCTCGACTTCGGCGAAGGGAATGTTCATATAAGAACGCGGTTCCATAAGTGCTCCTTAAGTGCTTGCGCGGAGGTGTTGCCGCTTGCGTGCCACGGTATGGGTGTATTTCGCTCCGCGAACACTCGTCCCTTTCTTATGTGGGAAAGATGACGGGAGCGCGTTATCCGAACGACCGCACGGTGCGTACCGGCATATCGTGCTGTGGCCCCTGGGCGTAGACGGCGTCGGCACCAGCGGATGCCCGTGGCACCCCAGTTCGAACGGGCGGAATTGATCGGCGAAGAGGAGCAAAATATTGTGCGCGGGCGATGTTGGCATCGGGAACTATTACCTCGTGGCGTAGAACGTCTGCTACTTCTTCGCCTCCACCGCCGCGGCGATGATTTTGCCGTCGGTGCGCGGATCGTACATGCGGAAGGCCGACATGAGGGTCAGCGCCTTCACCCCTTGCGCCTGGCAAGCCTTCACGCGCGCCGCCAGCGCCGCTTCGTCCGCCGGGAAGGACGTCTGCTTCAGGAAGAGATGCACCGCCTTGCCGTCCTGACGCGTCGCCACTAGATCGCAGCCCGCGTCCGCGGCGAAACTCCACCCCTGCGGCGCCAATTCCGCCTCAATGTCGGCGATCCAGCGCGCTTTCGGGCGATAGGTCGTGTTGGTGTAAAAGGCGGCGGTGAACCAGGTGTTCATATACTCCTGCAGCGCGGCGTATTGCCGCTGCCGCGGCGTGGCGATGCCGTCCTCCGCCGCCCAATAGGCGACGGGGTGCCCGTCAACCTGCCACATCCAGTCGTGGCCCATCTTCCCGGTAGCGGCGAGCGCCTTTACCCAGAAGGCGATGTTGCCCGGATCAGTCGGGCAGATGGAGGCGTGGGAGTTGGCCTCGACACCTTTGTCGGAGATGTCGTGCTTAGTACGATTACCGTAGCTGCCCCTTACCACCGGCTAATGCCGGTGGCCTCAGGTTTATCCTAACCCAATCGCTTGCTCGACGCGTCCCGTGCCCCTTGGCGGGTAGGTTTTCGCGATTTTCGGCTAGGCGGCGGCCTGCACCAGGGTCTCGGCGTCCAGAGTGACCCCATACGGCGCCGTCACGGCGGGATCGGCGAACACTTCCTGGCGGATCACGCGGCGGATGTCCTCCAGCGAGGGGCGCAACGCCCCGTCGTACCACGCCG
>CAIYQO010000181.1 GCA_903928345.1 uncultured bacterium
ACCATGGCGGTATCCCTGAAGGGGGTGGGGTAAGATACAATCTACTTCAGGTCAGCCCGCCATGGTTCCTTTCATAACGGGCCGTTGCTCCGGGGACAGAGGCAAGGCCGAGACGCGAGAGGAAAAGTGCGAAAGTCCACTCTCTTACATTGCAATTAATTACATATTCCGTTTCATAATACGACGCAATCCACATTTTAGACCTGCCGACCCGATGGTTTATAGAGGACTACGAATGTGATTGCGACGGGAAAGTCGGGACAGCCACGACTTTCCCGGCGCCGGATGAGAAGATCGTATCCTGTTTTCAGGAAAGTCGTGGCAGTCCCGATTTTCCCGAGACCTGAATCATGAATCCTGTATCCACCTACATCGGCACCTCCGGCTGGTCGTACCCTTCGGGGTACGGCAAGTGGAAGGGCGTCTTCTACCCGAAGCGGTGGAGCGGGGACGAGTTGGCGTATTACGCGGAGCGCTTTTCGGCGGTGGAGGTGAACTCGTCCTTTTACCGCATCCCCGCGGAGGGGGTGGTGCGCGGGTGGACCGAGCGCACGCCTGGGGCATTCCGCTTTGCGGTGAAGCTCTTCCGCAAGTTCACGCACCCGGAGTTCTACGCGCGGGAGGAAGGCGCCTCGCCGGAGATCACCCCCGACGACATGGCCTACATGCGCGGGGCGCTGGACGTACTGGCGGAGGCGGGGAAGCTCGGGGCGGTGCTGGCGCAGTACCCGGAGCACTTTCACCGCACGGGGGAGAACCTGGCCGCGCTGGTGCGCACCCTCGACGGCTTCAAAAGCTACCCGCTGGCGGTGGAGCTGCGCCACACGTCGTGGGACACGCCGCAGTTGCTGCACGAGATCCTGGGCCATTTCCACGCCGTGCGTGCGCGCATCGACGAGCCCTTCTACCGCAACCTGGACATCCCCACCCTGCCGCACGAGGAGTTCACCTACTGGCGCTTCCACGGGCGCAACGCCGAAGGCTGGCGGAACCACACGGCGGCGGCAGAACGCTACGACTACCTGTACTCCGAGGCGGAGATCGCCGACATCGCGGAGCTGGTCGAGCGCCGCGGCGGCTCCGGCAAGGGCAACTTCCTCTTCTTCAACAACCACCCCAACGCCCAAGCCGCCGCCAACGCGGTAGAACTGGCCGCGCAGTTGCAGCTCACGCTCCCCACGCAGAAGCTGGCGCACCTGGCAGAGCAATTCCCCCGCCTCGCCAAAATCACCGGCCTCCCGGGCGGGCAATTGCCGTTAGTTTAGGAGACGAACCGCAAAGGCGCAAAGAGCGCAAAGGAGACGCAAAGAGAGAATGAAGGAGCCGGGTATGAAATGCATCTGCCTTTCAGGTTTGATGTAAAACTGATCTGCTTCCGCATCTCCTCCCGGCCCAATCTCCTCTTCTTCGCGTTACCTTTGCGTCCTTTGCGCCTTTGCGGTTCGTCTCTTACCCCGTTACGCCTTGCTGACGGCGTTGCAAGCGGGGGAGTTTGCGGGTGGCGATGAAGTCGGCGAAGAGGCCGGCGTTGCGTTTGATGCGCGCCAGGGCGTGGGGCGGGAACATTGCCGTCCACTCGGCGGGCACGTTGCCGGCGCCTTGCAGCGTGCCGGCGAGCATGGCGGCGCGGCCCGCGATGGTGTCGCTGTCGCGCCCAATGTTCGTACCGCCGATGGCGGAGAGGCGCACGTCGCCCTTGGCGATTTTGAACATCGCCAGCGCATAGCCCCACAGCTCCAACGGGTCGATCATGTGGTACTGCAGCGTGCGGTCGTATAGCTCCTTGCGCACCGCGAGCACGTCGGTGTACTTGTCGGCGATCTCCAGGCAGGTGCTGAGATAGTCGTACGCGCTGCCGAATTCACGCTTGTCGAAGGTGTGCAGCGGCGTGCGCGGGGCGGCGTCAAGGGCCGCCTGCAGCACGCTGTCCACGGTCGCTTCCGGCTTGAAGGCCTCCGCCACCGTCGCCGCCAGCATCGTCGCCGCCAGCATGTCCAGCCCGCGCTGGTACATGTAGCTCACCGCCATGGCGTCGATGGCGGCGAACTCCGGGTCGGCCATATGGTAGATGCCCACCGGCTCCATGCACATCACGGTAGAGCCCGTCACCTGGCTCCAGTGGCCGATGATGCGCGGGTCCCACCCCTGGCGAATGAGGTCGTAGCTGTTGCCCATGCACATAATGAAGAAGTGGTCGCGGTTCAGGTGTTCGTACCAGCGTTCGCCGAAATGGCGCGCCATCACCGGCTTGCCCTCGCGCGCCAGATATGTCTCGGTGAGGGTCATCGCCATCTGGTTGTCGTCCTCGGACTCCAGCCGGTGCGGCTCCAACACTGTATCGATGCCCTGGGGGTACTTGGCATCGATCTCCCAGTACATCTGCCCTTCCACCGGGGAGCCCATGGCGTTGCCGATGGCCCCGGCGAGGATGTTGCCGTAGACTTTGTCGTGCAGCGGCGACGTGCCGCCTTCCACCGGCGCGGCCAACCGCTCGGTGACGCGGATGATCTCCGCCTCCTTCGCCAGCCGCTTCTCCACCACCGCCGTCAGCGGTGCCCACGGCGCGGCCAGCGGGGCCGCCCACGTGCGCCAGGCCTCCGGGAAAACCTCCGGCCCGTGCAGCGCGCCGATGATCGCCGCCCCGACCACCGCGGATACCGACTGCGCCCCCGCCATCTCGTAGTACCACGAGGCGCTCGCCGCGGCGAAGAGGACCTGCAGGAAGCTCTCCGGCTTATCGTGGAAGCGCCCGAGCAGGGGCAACACGAAGGCGATCGGGTTGTATGCCGGCCAACTGGTGCCCTTGCGGTTGTCACCGACGCCCGGGCCGCTGGTCCACCAGGCGGCAAAGTCGTCATCGTCCGTGCGCCAGTTGCCCGCCCCCGCCGGCATGTTCAGCTCATAAAACAGTTCCTTGTTGTGCCGGTGGGCGATTTTCAGCACGTGATCGACTACCGTGGCGGCGGTGGCCTCCGTCTCGCACGCGGCGGCCACCGCGGCGGCGCATAGCCCCGCCCAGTCGGCGCCTAACCGCGGCTGCGCGACGGAGGCCAGCTCCACACCGTCCAGGTAGGCGTATTCCGGGTCGGCAAAGTGGTACAACCCCACCGCGGGCATCCCGGCGGCGATGAGCCCGCACGGCGCCACGCCCATCCCGCTGATGCGCGGGTGCATACCCTCTTTGAGCACCTCCTGCACCGTGTGTACCACGTCCCAGGCGAAGACGGGCCCGGCGATCTCCGCATCGTCGCGCAGCAGGGCGCCGAAATCCTCCGGCGTCACGCGCCCGCCCTTGGTTACATACGCCCGTACGCCCAGGTCGACGAAGGGGCGCACGTTGCGCGTATTCACGCGCCCGGCTTCCTCTTTCACCTCGGTCAGCGGCGCCAGTTGCCGCGCGAAGATCGTCCGCGGATCACCGCCCACAAACGCATCGCGGTTCAGGGCACGCGCGTACCCCAACTCAGCACCAATGGCCGCCCCAAGGAGCGCGCCGTCGAATCGCAGGGACAAAGCAGGCATAGGTTGAACTCCGATAGGTGGATTAGTTTCCGCTACCTTCGCCTTGGGAAGCGCTTTCCCTGCTACGGGAGAATGGGAGAAAGGGAGAAGTTTGCCAACACGCCTACAGCGCCGTATACGAGGTGCCATCCTCGGTTGTGCCGGGCTTCGATGACGTAATGGTGCCGGTCGCGGGCTGGTATGTCCAGTCGGTGCCAACGTCGGCCGTGGGGTCGGCAAAGGGATTGGCGGGGATGCCGGTATTCTACACACCGCCATTCGGGGTCAGGTACGGGCCTTTGTACAGACCGGGCTTGGTACCGGTCGGCGTGCTGTCCGCGGGGGCGACGATATCGCCCAATTGCGCCGGCCAGACGTGGGTATCGGCATGGAATTGGTTAAGCGCTCTTCGTAGATAGTGCAGGCTGGATTTCAGCGTCTCTTCCCTAGCTTTGCGTGATACGCCATACATACTACGCGGCGTCAGCACCAGCGCACCGGCAAGGACAACAAATAGAACGATCAACGCGTTGCCGATGAAGCGCCAGACTTTGCCGGTGGGACGGGGCGCGGGAGGCGGGGCATCGGTCGGCACCGCGGTGCCGCAGCCCGGGCAGCGGTCCTCGGTCACCCGGCAGCCGCACTTTGGGCAGAAGCGGCTGGTCACCGGCGTATTTGCATCATGCGGTGGGGTAGCCATCGTGCCTCCGAGTAAAGCATCCTTTTGTATAGTATACCACAGGCTCGTATTGCTGTCGGCGCAGTAGGGTATGGGCGCCGTCCCATACCTGCTCGTCGCACTTCTATGCCGATGGAGCCAACAACGCAAGTTGACGCCTGAAGTCGTGTCCCCCTTCGCCTCTGCTCCATCGGATCAGGTTCTCGTGAACAGGTATGGGACGGCGCCCATACCCTACAGCCCAAGCGAACGGACACGCAGGCTAAAGCTTGCGGCTACAAAGACAAACGGAAAATAGGCGCACCGTTCCACTTGCGCAGCATTCCCACATTTCGGTCCCGTCTTTCACCCCCCCACCCCACGCCGGCGGCGTATACTTTTCACGCATGGCGGTGCGGGGAGGTGGAGCGATGGAAAGCTATTGCGCGATCGTGCAGCGCAGGGGGCAGTGGGAGTATCTGGCCACCGGGGAGGATCCCCAGGAGGTATACCGGCAGGCGGTGGAACTGCTGCAGGGGCCGGACGAGGACGAACGCGAGCTGCCGGTGGTATTGCCCGATGCCGAACAGGCGCTGGATACCTTGCGCGTGGTGCCGGTGGAAACCGCCCAGGAGACGTATCACGCGGTCTTCGTGGCGCGGCGCGCGGAAGACATCGCTTGAACGAAGACGCCGCCGGCGTGGGCCGGCGGCGTCATCGTGTGTCGCGTAGGGCGGCGCTACATCTGCATCCCCACGACGGTCTGCACCCCGGCGGGGATGAAGGGTGCGAGCGGCGCGTTCGGGTTGAGCGTACCGCCGGACAACGCGCCCGGGGGCGCGCCGATGGCGCCGCCGGTGGCGCCGCCGGTGGGCTGCCCGGGTAGTCCGCCGCTTTGCGGCATACCGGGTTGGTAGCCGGCTTGCGGCATCCCCGGCATGTTGAAGCGATTGGCCGGCTGGGCGTTCTGCCCGATGGTCGCCGTGCCGTACAGGTTGATGACGGTGCCGCCGAGTGCCTGGCACAGAGCGGTGAGGTCGAGGTAGCACACGGGAATCATGCGGATGACGGTTGTGCCGTCCGCTTTGCGTGCGCTCACCAGCAACCCTTGCCCGTCGGCATACGCCGCGCCGGTCAACACCAGCGCGAGCACGAGAAACAACATCGTCCGCATGGCATCCTCCTGTCGGGCACCTCGGGCCGCCACCACTCCGTTCCCCCAAACAAGCAGAACGGCCCGAGACGCCTTCATTTCCTCATACGCTCCCGCCCGGCTACCGGTTGCACTGGGCGGCAACTTTTTGTAGGACTATTTTATACGGTGGATTGTTCCCGCGGAGCCCACTCATGCTTACTGCTTCACCGGCTTCACCCCATCCAGGTCGGCTTCTGTGCGGCCCAGGACGATCTGATCCACGGCGCACGGGCCGGTTTCAAAGGCGAGCCAGAGCTTGGTAATCGTCATGGGGCGCTTCTGCAGCGCCCACAGGTCCACGCGCACGAGCTGCCAATCGTCCGTCGGTTTGATCGGGATGACGACAAACGGGTTGGTGTCCGGGTGCCCGAGCCAGAGCTTGAGCTGTTTGAGGTCGGGCGACAGGCGCTTCACCGCCATCTGCAGCCAGCGGTACTGCCCCGGCTGCGGGTTCTCCGCTAGCGGGTGCAACCAGGTATCGACGTCGGCCATCGGGCGGCACTGGGCCAGCCCGCCGTTCTTCGCCGGGTCGAAGATGAAGTACGCGGCCCCGCTGTAGGCGTCGGCGGCGTTCTTCGGCTGGAAGCCCATATTGAAGCCGTTCTGATACGGCCCGAGCAGGTCGGCGATGTTGTCATCGAAGAGCACGGCGACAGCCTTCTTGGCGCGCACGTCGGGCGGGTACGCCGGCCCCAGGTCTTCCCCGCCGAGGGTGATCTCCTTCAGCCGGATGTTGCTGTTCGGGAAGGGCGGCAGCAGCACGCGGAAGCGCGAGCCCTCCACCGGCTGGGCCAGCACGTGGGTGTGTACCGCCGCGTCGGACAGCAGGCGCTGCACCGGCTGCCACACGCGGGTCTGGGCGTCCCACACCTGCAATTCCACGTCGCGCAGCCAGCTCTCCGGGTGCTTCTCGTCCTCGTAGAAGGTGATGGCGGCCAGCCGCACCAGGTTCTTCCCGCGCTCGAGCACGATGGCGGTGCGCGCGCCGTTGCCGTTGTGCGGGTTCAGCGCGCCCAGGGCCAGGTAGGGTTTCATCGGCGCGTCCAGCTTGCCGTCGGTCATGGCGTTGGGGTTGCCGACCGTTTCAAAGGCCCGGCCGTCGCGCTCCAACGAGACGGTTGTCCGGCCCGGCAAGGCGGCGGGGATAGGCGCCTCCGGCGGCGCCGCGTTGCTCCAGCCGGTCATGCGCGTGGTGGGCGTGGCATCCGCGGCCAGCAGGTGCGCGGCGGAGACCTCCTGCCCGCCGGGCTGCAGCAGCGCCGACCAGCGCGGGACCAGCGTGGTGCCGTCGTAGCGTGTCACCGTGCCCAGCCAGCTCGCCGCCAGCAGGTCGCCGCCGGGTAGCCACGCCGTTTGCGTCACGCTGCCCAGGTCAAGGGTGCGGCGGTCGGCGCCGGCGCGGTCGGTCACCAGCAGCGTCCCAACCTCGCTGCACACCGCCAACCGCGTGCCGTCGGCGTTGAAGGTCGGGAAGTGCAGCGGGCCGTCGAGAGTGCAGCTCCACAGCAGTCCGCCGTTCGTCTGTACCACCTTCAGCGCGTTGCCTTCCGTCACCGCGAGGGTCGTGCCGGCGGAGCTGATGTCGAACTCGCTCCCCTTCACCGGCACGGCATCGGCGAATTTGCCGTCGCGTAGCAGGAAGACGCGCCCGCCGTCCACGGTGGTGAGCAGGGCGATCGTTTTGCCGTCCGGCGTGGCTTTGGCCTGCGTCACCTCGCCGTCCACCGCCAGGGTCAGATTCCACAGCGCCCGGCCCGTCGGGGCATCGAAGGCGCGCACGCGCAGGCCGTCGATCACCAGCAGCACGTCGCCCGCCACGGCCAGCCGCGACGGCGTGTGGCGCGTGCCGTCGGTGTAGGCGTCCAGGCTCCACAGCTTCTTGCCGTCGGCAGCCCAGACGGCCACCCCCAGGTCGCCGCTCGCGGCCACCCAGGTGCCGTTTTGCCCGGCCTGGAAGCCCAGCGTGGGATAGTTCGGCGCTACGGTAATCGTGAAGAGCGCCGGGGTCTCGGTGGGCAGCCCGTAGACGGCGAAGCGGCGCGATGCGGCGCCGTCCGGCCCGACGGTGTAGAGGTGGTAGCCCTCGGCGGTGGAGAAGTCGAAGCCGCCCACCGCCACGCCGGCGCCGAAGCGCTGCGCACCGAGCGCCCAGTATTGCCCCACCTGTTTCAGCCACTTCATCCCACCGCCGGCCAAATCCAGCGCATACAGGTTGTTCCCCCACTGCATCGCGCCCAGGTAGGCGGTGCCGCCGTCGGCGCTCACGGTAAGGGTGCGCAGACGGGCGCCGAAGGGCGCGGGGGGCAACGTCTTCGTCGCCGAGATGCCGCGGGCGTCCAGCGCCGGTTTCGCGGTGGGCAGCACGGGAATCGTCAGCGTGGCGCCGCGGCCCGCGATCAGTTCCGTCGCTTCCAGTGTGAGCGTCGTGACGTCCAGCGGCGCGGTGAAGGTGCCCGTCGCACCGGCGGCGGCCTGCGCCGTGGTGTCGCGCTGCGCCAGGATCTCATTGCCCGCGCGCAATGTCACACGCACCGGCAGGTTGGTGTCCAGCGGGGCGCCGGCGGCGTCCTGCACCCAGGCGGCCCAGGGGAAGGTGCCCCCGGCGGTCACACCCTTCGGCCCGCGCAGCGCCAGCCGCGCGATCGGTTTGGGCAGCACGGCGTAGAGCTTGGCGTCCATGGCGCGCAGGTCGGCGATGAGCGTCCCCTGCGCGTTAGGCGTTTCCGGCTGGTGGGCGAAGACATCGTAGACCGCCTTCCCCGCCGCGCCGGGCACGGTGACGGCCGTAACCACCGGCAACTGGCTGGAAACGGCCACGTTGACGCGGTAGAGCAATTCCTGCGGCAGCGGGTTGTGGGTGTTGTTGACCACCCATACGAAGCGCCCCTGCCCGGCAACGCGCTCACTCACCAGCACCTCCGGCGCGGCGACCTCGGCCACCGGCGGCAGCGCCTTCGCCAGCACCGGCGCGAGGGTCCGCGCGTTGGCGAGCAGTTGCTCGGGCAGCAGCCAGTATGACGCGTCGGCATTCCAGGAGGGAACCTTTTCGATGTTATCGAAGCTCACGCCCAGCGGCACCGCGTCGGGCACGAACTCAGGGCGGCAACTGCCGTCGGCGAAGATAGTCAGCCCGGCGTTGCGCGCCTGCTTCAGTGCAGCGGTCCATTCCGGCTCCGGCTCCACGCGCTGCCCCACCGCCACCACCGCCTTGAAGCGCTTCCAGGTGGTCGGGGTCACGTCTTCCAGGTACACCCACTGTGCCGGGGTGTGCGCGTAGAGGAGGCTCATGTAGGCCTCCCACTGGCTGGTGAAGTAACGCCCGCCGATGCCACTCCACGGGTCGATCTTCAACATGCGCCGGCTGATGAGCAGCGCCACCTGGTCGCGCGGGGTGAGCGTCTGCAGCCACGGCCCGAGGGGCGCCACGGTGGTGAAGAGGGTACGGTAGACTCCCGCCAGTCCCTGGTAGCCGTTGCGCCAGTCCAGGGGCTGCTGGCCCCAGTTGGGGTAGAAGCCGGAGTTGCCGATGCCGTCGGTGCCGCGCATCAGCGCCAGCCAGGTCATCGGCAGCACCTGCTCGCCGGTGCCGGTGTCGTTCCACATCTCCGGATGCAGCCACGCGGGCTTGCCCGGGCGGTGGTAAAAGTCATACGCGGTGGCGGTCCAATACGGCGTGGTGATCTGCTCCGCCTGGTATTGCAGGTCGATCTGCTCCACGTTGCTGAAGCTCAGCGGGCTGTAGGTCGCCGGGCGGCGGTAGGGGCCGGAGCTGGCGGTGAGCCGTTCTGGGGCCACCTTCGCCAGCGTTTCGCGGAAGAACTGCTGCGCCTCCACCTGCCAGGAGATGCCGCGGTCGGCCACCGTCTCCAGGATGGGATCCCACGCGCCGGTCTCTTCGGCCTTCTTCCACGCCGCCGGATACGCCTTCCGTTCGTCGTCGTTGGTGAGACGCTTGTTCTCGTCGAACATCCACCAGTTGGCGACCCAATCCCACCCCAGCCAGCCGGGGAAGGACTTCATGGCGGTCGTATGCTTCACGATGTTGTCGGCAAACTGCGCGTTGGTCCGCGTATCGAACCCGGTGCCCAGCGGCAGCCCGCCGTCCATGTTCACCAGCAGGCCCATGTGCGTCATGCCCGCCGCGCCGTAGCCGGCCACCGTCTCGCCGTCGGGGAAGAGCAGCTCCGCCTTCGCCGGCGCCGTGCCTTGCGGGTCCTTCTCCAGGCGCGCCTGCAGGTCGCGCAGGTAGGCGCGGCCATTGAAGCTATTCGCCCAGTCGAGGGGGAAGGTGAAGTTGAAGCGGTCCACAAAGAAGTTCAGCGCGTTCTTCGCCGACCAATCGAGGTGCGCGCGCGTCATGTCGGCGGCGGTCCAGATGTCGCCCGTGGGACGGGTCGGGCCGTAGTCGCCGTGCAGCATCACGCGGAAGGTGGACAGGTTGGCCAGCCCGGGGCCGATCTCCAGTACCTGCGCCACCGGGGTCAGGTCGGGCGCGGTAACGAGCAGGCGGTAGCTTCCCGGGCGGAGGCCCGTGGTGACCTGCGCGGGCAGCGTGTAGGGGGTCTCCTTGCCGACCAGCGGCAGCGGAGCGGTGAGCAGCGGCTTGGCGGCGCCGTCCGCCCACAACTCCACCGTGGCGGCGGCGGGCAGCGGGGCGACGCGGGCGATCACCGTGGCTGCCACCGCTTCCCCGCGGCCATAATGCATACGGTTACCCGGCGTGCACACGCTCAGCGTGCCGTGGCTGCCGGGGCGGCGCACTTCGATCACGTCGTGCACCAGGTATTCCGACACCGTGCCGCCCTGCCAGCGCGCAACCTCGGGAGAAACCTTGAGCTGGTACAACCCGCCGAAGCTCGCCGGCACCTGCACCTGGCCGTTGTCATAGGGCAACTGCTGCCACTGCGACGCACCGAAGGGGGTGATCCACACCCGCCACTGCGGCGCGGTGGCGCGCCCGCCGCCGTCGAAGGCGATGGTGAGCGGCGTCGCCTGCCCCGCCGTCCACAACTGGGAGGGATACGTAACGGTGAGCAGTTCGTGCTTGCCGTTGACGGAGCCTTTGAAGGCGCCGGTGGTCAGGTCGTAGCGCGCGAATTGCTCATAGGGGTGGTTGCGCTTCACGGCGAGTTCGTTGCCGGGCAGCAGACCGAGCCAGGTGAAGTACAGCCCGTCGCCCACCGATTTGCGTTCGCCCAGCTCCAGCTTCACCGTGCCTAGCGTTTTGCCGTCCAGACTGTAATGCGTCACCGTGTCGGAGCCGCGCGTGGGGAGCATCCAGAAGGAGCCGTCGTCGGCCACCGTGAAGGGGCTGAACTGCGGCGCGGTGGCGGCGACTTTGCCGTCGAAGCTGACGAGCTTCAGCGGCTGCGCGTAGTCGGAAAGGTAGAAGCGGCTCACCGCTTCGCTCACCTGCAGCGCATAATACATATTCCCCGGCTTGGGCAGTGTATAGATGGCGACCAGCTTGCCGGTGGTGCCGCTGAGGCGGATCACGCGGTTGGTGGTGCGGCCGTCGAGCAGGTAAAAGTCACCCGAGGCGCCCACGGCGATGTCCTGCGGGGCGTCGTAGTTGTCGTTGTTCAGGTCGCTGAAGGTGGTCAACGGCGTGCCGTCGTGCGTGAAGAGCGCCGCCGTGTGCGCGAAATGCCCCTGGCGCAGCGCGTACCCCCCCTGCGTATTCACCGCCGTCAGCTCGTTGGCGTGCCCGATGGCAAAGCCCAGCCGGTCGGAGCCGTCGGGCCGCATGGAGATGACGTACCCCGGGTCGTTCGTGTGGCTGAGGTATACCCGCCCGTCGCGCCCGGCCACCAGCCGCGCCGAAGCGGCGTCAAAGCCGGTATTCTCGCGGGAGATCACCTGCTCCAGCGTCACCGCCGAGGCCAGGCGCACGCCGAAGAGCAGCAGGGAAAGGGCAAAGACGAACCATGTGCGCATATCGCGCTCCTTCAGATGGGATCTAGTCCGCAGAGGGAATTGAGCCGGACGCCGGCCCAATAAGTCTCACGTCGCCATGAGTACCAGCGATGGTCAGTGTGACACCATATGGCACGGTAAAGTGGCAGCCGTCGGCATCGCGGCGCACCGTTACCGGCCCGTGCGGGGTTTCGGCGCGGCCTTCGGTCCAGGCCAGCCCGTTGGTAGGCGGGGCCCAGCGCAACACGGCGCCGCCGGGGGCGTCGTAGGATAGACCGAGCACGGAATGCAGCAACGTGGCGGCCACGTGTGCGCCGTAGCCCTGGCAGAAGCAGGTGGCGGCGGTCTCTTCGCGCAGGTAGAGGGGCCACATCTCCCACAGGCCGGCTTCCCCTTCGTCGAGCATGGCGCCGAAGTTGTAGCGCAGGTACTGCACGGCTTCGGCGGGGTCGGCTTGCGCGATGGCCTGCGCGCACAGCGAGCTGCCGAACGGAGTACCGGTGACCACCGGCTTGCGCGGGTCGTAGCGCGCCCGCTCCCCCTGCCCGAACCCTTGCCACCCGTCGCGCGAGGTCGGCCACGTGCCGCTGGCGCCGGCGCAGAAGCGATACGTCGCCTCCCGCGCGTCCGCGGGCACCAGGCCGTGCAGCAGCGCGAAGGCGTTGTCCAGTTGCGCGCAAAAGTCCGTCAGCGTGCCGTCGTCGCACGTCCCCTGCGCCAACACGCCGTGCCGGGGATGCCGCAGTTGCGCGAAGATCGCTGCCTGCAGGCGGTCGGCTTCCGCGTCGGCGGCGGCGTCGGGGAGCGCGAGATACCGGCGCATCTCGGCGACGGCGCGCCAGCCGACCACCGCGAGCAGATTCTCCCAGGTGGAGACCTGCTGCGCGGTGTTCATATTCCATTCCGTCCAACGGCAGGCGTGCTCGTGGGCGCGCCCGTACAGGCCGTCCACCTGGTGTTCGGCGTAGTACGCCAGCACCGTCTCCGCCACCGCCAGCAGGCGCGGAGCCAGCGCGGGGTCGTCGGCATAGCGCAGGTAGTCGCGGCAGATCAGTGGGAACCAGTAGTCGTGCGCGGAGATCCACTGCACGGCGGGCGCGCTGTCGGGGTACCAGTTGGGGATAAAGCCGGTGGCGTCGTAAAAGTCGAGGTAGTCCTCGAGCATCTTCCGGCTCAGGCGCAGATCGCCGTTGACGGCGAAGAAGCCGTGCAACTGGGCGTAAAAGTCCGGCCCGCCCCACCCCTGCCGCTCGCGCCGCGCATTATCCACGTGCACGTTGAGCGAGCACTGGTGCAGCGTGGCGCGCGCCAACGCCCAGATGCGGTTGAGCGTCTCGTCGCTGCAGTGGAAGCGCGTCACGTCGTCGTGCGGGTAGACGTGCTCGTCCACGCGGAGATCGTGCAGCACGGCGGGCGCGGAAAAGGTGCATTGCAGGTAGCGGAAGCCGCGCTCCATGGGGAGAGCAACGCGCCGGCGTCCCGCGGGTACGATGAGCCGGTCGGCGAAGACGTGCCCCTGCGTGGTGGGGTTGACGCGCCCGCGCTGCAGGTGGTCGGCATAGCCGAGATCGATGGTCAGCTCCGTCGCCGCCTCCACGTCGAGGTGCGCGCTGCCGCTGGTCTGCAGCCCCATGTCCCAGCAGAGATATACATCGCCGTCCACCGCCGGGAGAGGCAGCGGGAAGCCCGCCGACCAGCCGAGGGCGGCGAGACGTTCCATTCGCGGAAACCCCAGCGCCGTGCCCACCTGCTCATCGGCGGAAAGCACGGAGAAGCGCACCGCCGGGCGCACCAGGCTCTCGTGCTCCTGCGCCCACATGCGGTCGGCCACTTCGTCCGGCGTCGTCGCCGGGTTGCCCCCGCGCGCCGTGCCGGCGTCAATCAGCTCGACCGGGCGCCGCGGCGTCTGCGTGAGGGGCGGGATGGGGCTCAGGCGCAAGGCGGTGCGTGCCGGAAGATCTGCCAGCACCGTCGCCGCCGGCCACGCGGCGGCGTCGAAATCCGTGTCCGCCCAGGCGTCATCGTCCCCGCGCAGGTCGAGGGTGACGATGCGCCGCCCCGCGAAGCCGCGCCGTTCCATCGACGCCTGCAGCACCCGCCCGGCGGGCACCGCCTGCCACGCCAGCCCGGTGGGGATCGTCGCCTCCGGGGTAATCAGCCACCCGAGCAGCCCCGCCTGCAGCGGGTCGGCGTCATGCACGGAGGGCACGCGCCCGTCAAACCAGACTTCCACCGCGAGCACGTTGCCCTCGGGACGTAGAAATGGCGTCAGGTCCCACTCGGTCAACCGCGGCTGGGTATGGATGCCCGTCACCGGCCCGACGCCGACGACCGACCCGTTGCACAGGAGGGTATAGAAGGTGTCCGCCACCCCCAGCCAGCGCGCGGAGGCACCGGTGAAGGGCAGGCGGAAGCGTGCCAACTGTCCGGGCGCGTCCGGATCGGCAGCGCTCCAGACCCAGGCAGCGGGCGGTAGAGAATCGAAAGTCATAGGTACTCCGGGTGGCGCAAGGCGGCAGGGATAGTTATCTATTTCTCGGCATTACCGCCTGTTCCTGCCGTGGGAAGCGTTTTCCGGGGGGGTGAATACTGCTCGCACGTTGCCGGATCTGTACCCGATATCGGCGCACCCGCACGATCCCAATCCCCCCAACCCCCTTTCCCCCGCGGGGAGAAAGGGGGTTGGGGGGATTGGGATCGAACGGGGAAGCTGTGCACGCTGATAGATACCTTTCACGAGCGAGACGGTGCATCGTTTACATCTTCACAACGCCCGCACCACCATCAGCACCGCCAGCGCCAGCAGTACGGCGCCGGCGACGCGGTTGATGGTGTGGCCGTGGTCGAGATGGAATTCGCGTTGCGCCAGCGTGGCGGCACTGCAGAGCACCAGCCACCACAGCGTGGAGCCGACGAAGATGCCTGTAATGAGCCGGAGCACGGTGTCGCCGCTGCTTATGCCTTGCAGATGCACCGAGGTGAAGATGGCGGCGAAGAGGAGAATGCCCACCGGGTTCGCCAGTGTGAGGCCCAGCGTGGTGCCGAAGGCGACCAGCGCGCCGTCTACAGGTGGGTGCTCGACCTTTGCCGCCGGTTTTTCGAGCAGGAAGCGCACCCCGATGCCCGCCACCAGCACCGCCCCGATGAAGGCGATTACGCGATGCCAGGCGATGAGGTAGGTGGAAAGCAGCGACATCCCCGCCCCGGCCAGCGCGCCGTAGACCATGTTCGCCACCGAAGCGCCCAGTCCGCTGACCATGCCCAACCGCCACCCGTCGCTGAGGGCGCGGTGGATGACGAGAATGCTGATCGGCCCCACCGGCGCCGCGATGGAGAGCCCGATCACCAGCCCCTGCCAGAAGAGCAGCATCGTGGGTACCCTCCTTACTCTGAGTGTACCCCGAGAACGCCCGCGTACAACGCCTCCAGCGCCGCGCGGTGGGCGGGCAGGCCGTAGGTGGACAACACGTGGGTGCGCCCCGCGGCGCCGTAGCGGGCGCGCAGCGCCGGGTCGGCCAGCAGCGCGGCCAGTGCGTCGGCCAGCGCTCCCGCGTCGGCGGGTACCAGCCGGCCCGTCACGCCGTCGGTCACGATCTCCGCCGGCCCGCCTTCGTTCACCGCGACGACCGGCGTGCCGCTCGCCATCGCCTCGATGAGCACCCGCCCGAAGGGTTCCCGTGCCGAGGTGAGCGCCAGCACGTCCAGCGCGGCCAGCAGGCGGGCGGGCTCCTCCTGCCACGGTAACCACGTCACGCGCCCGGTCAGCGGCGGTGCGGCCAGCCGTGCACGCAACGCGTCGAGGTAGTCCGCATCGTGGTGCAGCTCCGCGCCCGCCAGCACCGCATGCCAGGGACGATCAACAATGCGGGTAAGCGCGTCGAGGAAGAGGTCGTGGCGCTTCCACGGCACGAACTGCGCCACCAGCCCGATGAGCGGCGCGTCGGGCAGGCCCAGGTCTGTCCGCAGCGCGGCGCGGTCGCCGGGGTGAAAGCGGTCGGTGTCCACCGCGGGTGGCAGCAGCGTAATTTTCGCTCCGCCGTCGTCGGCATAGGCGAGCAGATCGTCGCGCACGGCGCGCGAGATGGCCGCCACGCGCGTCGCGCGGCGATACAGCGGTGCCCCCCAGCGCCCCAACGGCGCCAGGTCGCGCACGTGCCAGACGACGGGGAGGTTGCACGCGGGCACATAGAGGAAGGCCGGGGTGGTGTTCGCGTGGAGCAGCGCGGGCTGCACCGCCGAGATCGCCCCCGCAACCGCCCGCCGCCCGGCACGCAAGGCCCGCAGGGTCGACCAAGCGTCGCCCAGCGAACGGGGACGTCGCAACGGCGTCAGCGCCAGCCGCACCGTGGCCGCCCTCCGTGCCGCCGCCGCGTGCAGCAACGCGCCTTCCGGCGCTGCCACCACCGGCTCCCACGCGCCGCCCGCCAACGCGTCGAGCATCGCCAACAGGCTCCGCTCCGCTCCGCTGATCTCCCCCACCGCGCTCAAATACAACACGCGCATCACCCGCCTCTTTCGCCGGCGGTGCGGTGGAACCTGCGGGGGACGGGGAGGAAACCACAGATTTCACAGATTAGCACAGAGATAATCTGCGTTAATCTGTGTGGACTTTCGCACTTCACGCCGTAAATTCCTGCCGATGAAGGGCTTGACTTCCCTGCCGGCGTTCACGCCGCCCGTGCCGCATGGTCGATGAGCACTTCCACGTCCGTGGGATTTATGCCATGAGCGGTGTTTGTTCCC
>CAIYQO010000182.1 GCA_903928345.1 uncultured bacterium
TGTGACAAGCAATCGGCGGCCACCGGCACCGGGCGGACCGCATCGGCGGTCGCAGACACCAGGACAGGAAGCGACCGCTAGGCGCTGGGGAGAGCAGCGCTGACCGGAGGAGTAGGCGTTTTCAAACGGCTTCTAAGGGCGTGCACGCTGAAGATGGACTCCACGTGGCGCACCAGCGTTTCGTCGAAGAGGCGCAGCACCACCGGCGCGGTGGGGTTGAGGCGGCGCGCGGTGATGGCGGCTTCCAGGTTGGCCTGCTCGTTGCCGGTGGTGAGGATGGCGCAGCGCGCGCGGGCGATGCCGGCGCGTTGCAGATAGTGCGCCCGGCTGATGTCCCCCTGCACGTAGCGGCACCCGAGTTCCTCAGCGCGCGTTTTATCGTCGGGGTCGTCGAGGGTATCCACGACCACCACTTCCAGCCCGCGCTCGCGCAGCAGCACCGCCACCTGCTGCCCCAACGTGCCGAAGCCCCCCAGCACCACATGTCCGGATAACGTCTCACCCATGCCCCGTCCTTCGCCGCGGGCGGGGGGAATCCTTTACGCGTTCACGCACGGTCGTCCCTTGCCCCGGAGGGGCAACGTGTTTTAGCCCAGGGCGCGAGCCCTGGGAAAAGTGGCGATAGACCATTTCCCGCGCCCTGGAGGGGCGGCGCACAGCTTTGCGGCGCCCCTCCAGGGCCGATCGACACGCGACCGGGAACGAGTCACGCCATCCGGTGTCCATATATGGTGTATACTGCGGGTAATCTCCTGCCTCGACGGTCGTGCCCATGCCGCTTCTCCGTGTGACAGTCTGGTCTCGGATATACCGCCCGCTGGGGGCGGCGATTGGCGTGCTGTTTTTCCTGGCACTTCTCGTGGAAGGGCTGGCGTGGCTGTGCCGCGAGCCGGGGGGGCATACCACCGCGGTGGCGGCGGCGGGGGTGGGCAACCATACGGTGCGCGAATGGACGGGGCCGCGGGTCTTTCACGAGGCGCCCATGCTCGCCGCGCTGGTGAAGGCCGGCAAACTGCCGCCGGTGGCGCAACGCCTGCCCGACGAGCCGCAGGTCATCGTGCCCCCGCAGCAGTGCGGGCCGTACGGCGGGGTCTGGCGGCGTTTCGGCACCGACCCGATGGACATCGGCACCTACGTCATCCACCGCATCTCCTACCCCAACCTGCTGCGCTGGGGGCCGATGGCCGACAAGCTGCTGCCCCACGTGGCGACGCGCTGGGAAGCGAGCCCCGACGCGAAGGACTTCACGCTGCACCTGCGCCGCGGCATCCGCTGGTCCGACGGCGTGCCCTTCACGTCGGACGACATCCTTTTCTGGTACAAGTACGTCCTGCAGAACGACAAGATCACCCCGAGCATCCCGCGCGAGTACAAGCGGGCCGGCAAGCTGATGACGGTGGACGCGCCGGACGCCTACACCGTGCACTTCCACTTCGCCGCGCCGAACGGGCGCTTCGTGGAGAACCTGGCGGCGATGCCGGGGTTCGAGATGATCGACGTGGCGGCGCACTATTTCAAGCAATTCCACCCCGCCTTCGCCAGCGAGGACGCCCTCACCGTCCTCGCGAAGGCGCATAAATACGACTACTGGTACCAATATTTCGCCTCCTTGCGCGACTGGCAGAACCCCGATGCACCGCGGCTGTGGCCGTGGGTGGTCACCGTGCCGCCCCCCGCGCGCACTATCGTGCTGGAGCGCAACCCATACTACTGGAAGGTCGATCCGCAGGGGAACCAGTTGCCGTATATGGACCGCGTGACCTTCGAGATCTTCGACCCGGAGACGATCAACCTGAAGGCGATCAGCGGCGAGTTCGGCATGCAGGGGCGCCATCTGCGCTTCGACAACTACCCGCTGCTGATGGATCATGCCCAATCCGGGCATTACCGCGTGCTGCGCTGGCTGGACAGCAACGGCGGCACCAATAACCTGGCCTTGAACATGAACAGCAAGGACTCGGTGAAGCACACGCTGTTCAACGATAAGCGCTTTCGCATCGCGCTTTCGGAAGCCATCGACCGCGACGAGATCAACCAGGCGTGCTTCTTCGGCATCGCCGTCCCGCGCCAATGCGCGCCGCCGAAGAACTCGCCCTACTATGACAAGGCCTACGCGGAGGCCTACACCAAGTTCGACCCGTCGGCGGCGAACCGGCTGCTCGACGAAATCGGCCTCACCCGCCGCAATGCCGACGGGGTGCGCCTGCTGCCGAACGGGGAGCCGCTCTACCTGCGCATCGACTGCACCCCCATGTCGTGCAGCCTGAGCGCCCTCGAGCTGGTGGCGAAGCAGTGGACGGCGGTGGGGGTGAAGGCCGACGTGAACGTGCTGGCGCGGCAACTCTTTTACCAGCGCAAGGCGGCGCTGATGCCCGACGTGACGGTGTGGTACGGCGCCGACGAGTGGAACCCCCTGCTCGACCCGCGCTGGTTCTTCCCGTGGAAGGACGAGTCGAACCAGGGCATCGCCTACGCCGCGTGGTTCCGCTCCAACGGCAAAAAGGGCGAGACGCCCCCGCCCGACATGCAGCGCTGCATGACGCTGTACGGCCAGATCGAAAACACCCCCGACCCCGCCGAACAGCGCCGCCTGTTCAAGCAGATCGTCGACCTCAACCGGAAAAACCTGTGGGTCATCGGCACCGTGGGCGAGGCGCCCGTCCTCTACGTAGTCAGCGACACCTTCCGCAACGTCCCCGACGTCGCCGTCTCCGGCTGGCAATTCCGCGGGCCGGCAAATACAGCGCCGGAATGCTATAGCATTGTGGGGGGTGGGAGATGAGCACTAAGCATTCGACGCTACGCATGAAGAGCTTTATTGCTCTGTTGATCGTTCTCCCTATTGCATGGACTATTGGTGGCATATATATAGCGGCTCACTCACCTCAAAGATCATTCGATCTGAATTTTCTCATATCGATCAATATAATCTCAGATGACCTTATTTATTTTACATTGGAAACCGTTAATTTGGTGTATGGTTGTCTTCTCGGGTATTTAATACCGATTATTCTGACACGGAAAGGGATGTCGGTAAAAACAAATCCCATTTCCAATGTCACGCCACTGATTCTATTTGGAGCGTTGCTGAGCTGGGGGTTAGTAACCATACTGAGAACAAATTGGGGAGTCCCAAATGAGGTGCTCCAATCCTTCCACGAAACATTTATGTATAAATTGAAAGTATTCTGCATTGCCATCTATATTGTACCGTTCTTCTTTGCATACAGTATTGGACTCATCGTGACACGAGTAAAACAAAGTAAGATCGCATCTATTGATAATCAGCTTTCCCCTATTCCCCCGCCCGCGCCGGCGACGACCGGCGAGGTCGTCGGCGCGCCCATTCCGCTAGAGGCGGTGCCGGTACCGCCGGTGGAAGGGGGCGGGCGATGAAGCGGAGTAGTTTGTATGCGCTATTGGTAATACTGCCACTGCTAATCGCGTGGCCGGTCGGGCAGATACCATGCCATTACGGCCTGATCGAATCATCCGTCATCATACTGGCGCTTTATGTCTACCTGCGTATTTTCCTGACATTGTATCAGCGTGCATATGTGCGTGAGAGCCATCGTCCGGTGGACGACGAGTCCTTCCAGATCTATGGGAGCCTTGGCGCGGGCATCATCATGCTCCTGCTGCTGGTGATACCGCTGCTCAAGAACATTGCTCGCATCTACCCGTGGCATCAATCAGAATATTCCGATCAGCTGAACATCGTGTATGTCACCGCATACTTCGGCCTCTTGTGCCTGGTCAATGGCCTGGTGTTACTCGACATCAAAAGGCACGGTATGCCGCCTGAGGTGGAAACTTCGCGCATGGAGTTCGCAGTCCCCCCGCCCGCGCCGTCGTCGGCTGGCGAGGTCGCCGGTACGCCGATCCCGCTGGAGGCGGTGCCGGTGCCGCCGGTGGAAGGGGGCGGGCGATGACACGCAACAAAACGTGGTACAAAACCATATACATGAGATATCTTGTATTATTGCCTCTCCTCGGATTATTCATCGCGAACTGGGCAATGGGTACGATGTTGCATATCGCCAACCGTTCCCATTGGGATTACTTTGGAGTTCATAATACTACATTACTGGTTATTCTCGTTGTGATGACCTGTTATGGCATTCTGCCAGGATTCATTATTGTTTTGTCGAGAAATTACATTGAATACGTAAAGAATACCCATCCCGTCTTACATATTATCCCACCTATTGTGAGCGGTTTGTATTTGGAGTATCAGCTTCTCGGTACATACCATTTGAATTTAGACAGCGGTATAGGCTCCTTTTTTGGATTTCCAATGATATTGGGGTTCATGTGGCTAGATGTACTTGAAATTTATCTCCTGGCTTTCCTTGCCTCGCTGACATTAGGTTATGGGATTGGCCTGTCTATCGCGTGGCTAAAGTATTTGATGCAAATCCGTGCGAGCGAAAATTTCCCTATCCCCCCGCCCGCCGCACCGAGCGAGGCGCCCGTCGGCGCGCCGATTCCGCTTGACGCCGTCCCCGCGCCGCCGATGGATACGGAAGGAGGCCGCTGATGCTCCTCCTCATCCTGAAACGCCTGCTGTGGATGATCCCCACGTTGTTTGTGGTGTCGATGATCGTGTTCACCATCATCCAGTTGCCGCCGGGGGATTATCTTACCTCGTATATCGCGGCGCTGGAGCAGACGGGGGATTCGGTGTCGGCGGAGCAGGCGCAGGCGTTGCGGCTGCGCTTCGGGGTGGACGAGCCGAAGCCGATGCAATACCTGCACTGGGCCTTCGGGCGGCGCGACGCGAAGACGCACGCGTGGTCGGGCGGGTTGATCCGCGGCGACCTGGGGATGTCTTTCGAGTGGAACCGGCCGGTGGCGCTGCTGTTGAAGGAGCGCATCGTGGTGAGCCTGGCCATCGCGCTGGTGACGCTGGTGCTCACCTGGGCGCTGGCGGTGCCGCTGGGCATCTATTCCGCCGTGAAACAGTACTCGCCGGGCGACTACGCGCTCACGTTTCTCGGTTTTCTCGGCCTCGCCACGCCGAATTTCCTCCTCGCGCTGGTGTGCATGTACCTGGGCTACGTGTGGTTTGGGGTGACGCCGGGGGGCATCTTCTCGCCCGCCTTCCAAACCGCGGCGTGGTCGTGGCCGCGCTTTGCCGACCTGCTGGCGCACATCTGGGTGCCGGTGGTCATCGTCGGGGTCGGCAACACCGCCGGCCTGATGCGCGTGCTGCGCGGCAACCTGCTGGACGAATTGCGCAAGCAGTACGTGCTCACCGCCCGCGCCAAGGGCCTCGCCCGCGTGCCGCTGCTCCTCAAATACCCCGTGCGCGTGGCGCTCATCCCGCTGGTGAGCACCATCGGCTGGGTGCTCCCCGCCATCATCTCCGGCAGCACGATTACGGAAGTCGTCCTCGGCCTGCCCACCACCGGGCCGCTGCTGCTGCAGTCGCTGATGAACCAGGACATGTACCTGGCCGGCGGCATGTTGATGATTATGAGCACCCTCACCGTGGTCGGCACGCTGGTGAGCGACATCCTGCTGCTGCTGCTCGACCCGCGCATCCGGATGGGATCGGGGGAGGCGGTATGAGAGTGTTTTTTAACCACAGAGACACAGAGACACTGAGAAGTTATTTTTGCTTCGCAATGCTCTCATCCGCGAAGCGGGAAAAATTCTCCTCTGTGTCTCAGTGTCTCTGTGGTTCATCCACCCCGGGGAAAGCGCAATGACCACGACCGTGGACAGTTTGGCCACCGCCACGCCTATCCAGATGATGGGGTGGAAGTTTCGCAAGCATCGCATGGCGGTGGCGGCGGGGGCGTTGCTGGTGGGGCTATATCTCATCGCCGTCTTCGCCGAGTTCGTGGCGCCGTACGACCCGGAGACGCGCAACGTGGCGGCGATGTATGCCCCGCCGCAGGCGTTGCACTGGGTGGGCGCCGACGGGTGGCACGTCATCCCCTTCGTCTACCCCCTGCGCGCCGAACGTGACCCGGTAACCCTGCGCCTGCGCTTCACGGAGGACCGCACGCGCACCGTGCCGCTGGCGGTGTGCGCGCCGGGCGAGGCCTATCGTTTTTGGAACCTGCTGCCCGGCAATCGCCACCTCTTCACCGGAACGGCGGGCGAATCCGTGCACCTGCTCGGTGCCGACCGGCTGGGGCGGGACGTCTTTTCGCGCATCGTCTATGGCTCGCGCGTCTCGCTCACCGTGGGGCTGGCGGGGGTGAGCATCTCCTTTTTGCTCGGGCTGCTCATCGGCGGGCTCTCCGGCTACTGCGGCGGGTGGGTGGACAATCTGGTGCAGCGCTTCATCGAGATCGTGCGCGCCTTCCCGGCCATCCCCCTGTGGCTCGCGCTGTCGGCGGCGCTCCCCGCCACCTGGCCGCCGCTGCGCACCTATTTCGGCATCACGCTGGTGCTCTCCCTCATCGGCTGGACGGGCCTCGCGCGCCAGGTGCGCGGCAAGCTGCTCGCCCTGCGCGAGGAGGATTTCGCCGTCGCCGCCCTCCTCGCCGGCGCCGGCCGCTGGCGCATCATCACCCGTCACCTCCTGCCCGGCTTCCTGAGCCACATCATCGTCAGCCTCACGCTGGCGGTGCCGGCGATGATCCTGGGCGAAACCGCGCTCTCCTTCCTCGGCCTCGGTCTCAAACCCCCCGTCACCTCGTGGGGCGTGTTGCTGAAAGACGCCCAGAACGTCCAAGCCGTCGCCCTGTACCCATGGATTTTAGCGCCGGTAGCCTTCGTGATATTGGCCGTGCTGGCCTTCAACTTCCTGGGGGATGGCCTGCGCGACGCGGCCGATCCGTATACGAGGTAAGTATGATGAACCACAGAGACACTGAGGCACAGAGAGTAAATATGCTGACTTCGTCAGTGATTGGGGCGGCGATTGACGTGCACCGGGCGCTGGGCCCGGGACTGCTGGAGTCGGCTTATGAGGAGTGCCTGTGCCACGAGTTGCAGTTACGAACGATTGCTTTTGAACGGCAGAAACCGTTGCCGATTTCGTATAAGGGGATGGCACTCGAATGCGGGTATCGGCTTGATATGATAGTTGAAGATGTGCTTGTCGTTGAGTTGAAGTCCATAGAATCGCTGGATGCCATTCATATCGCGCAGGTAATCACATACTTGAAGCTGATGGGTCTGCCACTCGGTCTACTGATCAATTTTAACGTTGCCAGACTCAAGGACGGCGTGAAACGAGTAGCCAACGATTTTCCTGGGCCGAAATCATCACTTGATCACGAGGAAGAGCTGACGGCCTTTATCGAAAGTCAATCTCTCCGAAGGAGATAAAAGAATTCTCTGCGCTCTCTGCGCCTCTGCGGTGAATCGTATGCTTTTGACCATTACCGACCTACATACCCGCTTCTTCCTCGATGAGGGGATCGTCGATGCTGTCGATGGCATCGATTTGGCCTTGCCGCGCGGGGGGACGGTGGCGTTGGTGGGGGAGAGCGGGTGCGGGAAGAGCGTGGCGGCGCTGTCGGTGCTGCGGCTGGTGGCGCCGCCGGGGCGGATCACCGCGGGGCGGGTGACCTTGCACGGGGAGCGCGACCTGGAGCTGACGGCGTTGCCGGAGGACGGGGAGGCGATGCGGCGGGTGCGCGGGGCGGAGATCGCCATGATCTTTCAGGAGCCGATGACGGCGCTGAGCCCGGTGCACCGCGTGGGGGCGCAGATCGCCGAGGCGGTGGCGCTGCACCAGCGCGTGGGCGGGCGGGAGGCCATGACGCGGGCGGTGGCGATGATGGCCCGCGCGGGCATTCCGGACGCAGCGCGGCGGGCGCGGCAGTATCCGCACGAGCTGAGCGGCGGCTTGCGGCAACGCGCGATGATCGCCATGGCGCTGGTGTGCCGACCCAAACTGCTCATCGCCGACGAGCCGACCACCGCGCTGGACGTGACGGTGCAGGCGCAAATCCTCGCCCTGCTACGCGAGCTGCAGGCGGAGCTGGGCATGTCGCTGCTGCTCATCACCCACGACCTGGGGGTGGTCGCCGAGATGGCGCAAACGGTGGCGGTGATGTACCTGGGGCGCATCGTGGAGCACGCCTCGGTGACCGATCTTTTCGACGATCCCCGGCACCCCTACACCGCGGCGCTGCTGCGCTCCATCCCGGCGCGGGGGGCGCGCAAGACGCCGCTGGCGGTGATCCCCGGCAACGTGCCCCCGGCGGGCACGCGCCTGTCCGGCTGCCCCTTCCACCCGCGCTGCGCGGAGGCGGTGCTCGGTACCTGCGACGTGGGCGAAAGGCCCGCGTTGCTGGAGGTTGCCCCCGGCCACGCCAGCGCGTGCCTGCTGCGCCAGCGGGCCATCGGACCTAACCCCCTCGATCCCCCTTCCCTTGAGGGAAGGGGGAAGGACAGTGGTGATACGGAAATGGTAATGTGATGGGCAAACCGTTGCTGGAAGTTCGCAACCTGACGAAGCATTTCCCCCTCACCGGCGGGTTTTTCAACCGCGTGGTGGGGCAGGTGCGCGCGGTGGACGGGGTGGATTTCGACCTCTTCCCCGGCGAGTGCCTGGCGCTGGTGGGGGAGAGCGGCAGCGGCAAGACCACCGTGGGACGTACGCTGCTGCGCGCGCTGGCCCCCACCGCGGGGTCGGTGCGGCTGCATCTGGATGGCGTGACGCATGAGCTAGCCACGGCCACCACCGCCGCCTTGCGTCCGTTGCGGCGGCATTTGCAGATGGTCTTCCAGGACCCGTATGCCTCGCTCAACCCGCGCATGACCGTCTTCGAGCTGGTAGGCGAGCCGCTGCTCATCCACGGGATGCGCGACCGGGGGGCGCGGGAGGCGCGGGTGCGCGAAACCCTGACGCAGGTCGGCCTGCCCGACGCCGTGCTCAACCGCTACCCGCACGCCTTCAGCGGCGGGCAACGGCAGCGCATCGGCATCGCCCGCGCGCTGGCGCTCTCGCCGCGGCTCATCGTGGCCGACGAGCCCGTCTCCGCGTTGGATGTCTCCGTGCAGGCGCAGGTGCTCAACCTGCTCGCCGAGTTGCAGCGCAGCCTGGGGTTGACCTACCTTTTCATCGCCCACGACCTGAGTGTGGTGCGCCACCTGGCCGACCGCGTGGCGGTGCTGTACGTGGGGAAGATCGTGGAGCTGGCCGCCGTGGAGGACCTTTTCACCGCGCCGCGCCACCCCTACACCGAGGCCTTGCTGGCCGCCATGCCCATCGCCGACCCGCACCGCGCGCGCCCCGCCGTGCCGCTGCCCGGCGAACCGGCCGATCCCGCCGCCCCGCCGCCCGGTTGCGCCTTCCACCCCCGCTGCCGCTACGCCTCCCCGCTGTGCCGCGGCGAAGTGCCCGCCCTGCGCGAACTCGCCCCCGGCCACCAGGTGCGCTGCCACCACGCCGAGGTGACCCACCTGCACGGGGTAGAGGAAGAAACGGCGCAGGACGCGAAATAATAAAAAGGTTCGCGTTCACCCCGGGAGGGTGAGTGCACCCGCGAGCCGCGATGACAAATCGAGCGTTGGGTTGTTCGGGCTCGTAGTAGCGTCGCAGCGCAGCAAGGCGCGTTCCTCACATCTACGATGTGAGGGGTAACGGCTCTTGCTGCGCTGCGAGCCTACTACGAGCCCGAGACCTACACCGTTTGACTGGATCCGCGGCTCGCGGGTACGCTCGCCCTCCCAAGGATGAACGATTACGACGACTAACAACGAGGTGTTCCCATGGCCCGTCTCAGCGTCCTTGCCTTCCTCCTCGCCCTGTCCATCGCCGCGTGCGCGGTGGAGTTGACCTTCTACGGGCCCGGTTACCTGCCCGATGCGCGGGCGGTGGGGTTGGCGCCGAACGGGGAGGTGTGGGTCGGCTCCTCGGGGCTCATCAGCGTCTTTGCGGCCAACGGCGCCTTTCTGCGCCACGAGCCGGCGTCGGGGCAGGTGAATTCCATCATCT
Organism: uncultured bacterium; assembly: GCA_903928345.1. Lineage (GTDB taxonomy): Bacteria > Armatimonadota > Hebobacteria > CAIYQO01 > CAIYQO01. Next base: position 9,911 of record CAIYQO010000182.1, read on the forward strand.
TCGACGCCAAGGGGACGCCGATCGTCGGCTATAACGACGGGTTTTTCCGCGTGGGCAGCGGTGAGAAAGCCCTCAACGTCAGCGGCTTCAAACAATATTCGCCCTGGGAAGTGGCGCTGGACGCCAAAGGGTGCATCTACGGCACCGACGGCGGCAACGGGGTGGTGAAGAAGTTCGACGTCACCGGCATGCTCCCCGTGCAGCTCACCACCTACACCGCGCCCGCCGCCGACGCCATGGTACGCCCGTACAGCCTGGCCCTCGATGCCGCGGGACGCGTCTATGTCTCCGACGAGCAGAAGAAGGGGCTGTGCCTCTTCGCCAACGACGGCACCTTCCTGCGCCGCCTGCTCCCCGACCGCCAGTGCTGGCGCGTGCGCACGCAGCCCGACGGCATCTACGTGGTCACCGACGGCAGCATCCTGGTCATCAAGCCGGAGACGGGCGATATTCTGCGCACCATCCAGGCGCCCAACGGGCAACACAACGCCATGGGCTTCGCCGTGGCGGCGGACGGCAGCCTCTTCTGCGGCGACTTCGGCGGCGGCGTGGTGAAGAAGATCACCCCCGACGGCAAAGTGGCGCTGACCCTCGGCGCGTCGTACAAGGCCACGCTGCAGATGCCCGACGCCTGGGCGCCCGGTACGGTGGTGAAGGCGCCGCTGCGCGTGGAAGCCATCGCCTCCACGCCGCTGGGCACGGTGCCGCCCGTCTTCTCCGTTACCCTGCAACCCGCGGTGCTGCCCGGCGAGGCGGACAGCAACTACGCCAACCTGCAGTCGTGTGCGCCCGATCCGGCGTGGGAAAAGGCGCGCGACGTGCAGTTCCAGGCGCAGCAGCGCATCCTCGCGGTGGCGCAGGCCGCCGACGCCCTCACCGTGACGATGCCCGCCGACGTGTCGAGCAACCTGTACCGCCTGCTCGTGCACGCCGAACACAAGGCGGAGGGTGGGCAGGTCGACGCGCAGGTGCCGGTGCGCGTGGTGCAGCCCGACGCCGTCGCCAACATGACGCTCTACGTGCCGCACCAGCGTTCCGTCTTCCAGCAAGGCGAATCGGCGGAGGTCAACGTGATCCTGCGCGGGAAGACGGACTTCCCCGCGGGGGGGCTCACCTTCACGCTGGCGCCGCGCCAGGGGGACAGCCTCGCCTTCCAGCCCGGTCTGCCCGCGTGGAAGGTCGTGCCGCTGCCCGCCACCCCCTCGCACACCTTCACCTTCCACCTCGACGTGGCGGGCATTCACGCCGGGCGCTACCTGCTGCAGGTGGACTACACCGCCGGCGCGGTGCACTTCCGCGACACCTGGCCGCTGGAGGTGGTGACCACCGTGATGCCCACCCGCTTCCGCATCCTCTTCCCGGAGTGGTCGGCGGGCTACACGGACATCTGGGGCCCCTTCACCGGCACGGGGATGCGCGCGGAGAGTGCTACGGTGGCGAAGGAAGGCATCCTGCTCTACGACACCACCATCGGCGGGCGCAACGCCGACCCGCCGCTGAACTTCTGGAGCCGCGAGACGCAGCAGGCCGCCGGCTTGATGGCACAGGCCGCCGCCGACCCCGCGTTGCCCGCGCCGGAACGCTTCGCGGCGACTAACCCGCTGGAGATCGAGCTGCAAGAAGCGCTGCGCAACGGCCTCACCGTACAGCGCGACATCTGGGGCTCGCACTTCATGGACAACTGGGGCATGGCCAGCCCGCTGGGCATGGCGCGCGACAACCGCGTGGTGCAGATGTGGACGCAGTGGCAGCGCGAATGGCCGTCGTGGATCGGCCACCGCTACCTGACGCTCTCCATCGACGAAGGGGACAACCCGGAGCAGGTGGCGCTGAAAGACCGCCTGTTGCAGCAAGGCGTGAAGGTGCCGACGAACGCGGAGCTGGACTGGCTGCGCAACGGGCCGCAGCGGCAATTCATCAGCGACGCCCCGGCGCCGGTAACGCAGGAATACGCGGGCATCGGCGCGGACGCCGCGGGCAACGTCTATCTTGCCTCGCGCGGCGGCGTGCTGGTGAAGTACGACCCCACCGGCCACCTGTTGCGCAAAACGCAGATCGGCGGCGAGATCATCGACATCGCGGTGGATAAGGACGGCTCCGTCTTCGCCGCGCACATGGGCCGCATGGTGACGGTCGTCGCGCCCGACGGTACGACGAAACCCTTCTCCACCCCCGACTTCAACGGGTACTCGCCGCGCGGCATCGCCGTCGAAAAGGCGGGCACGCTGCTCGTTGCCGACGAGGAGAACGGCCGCGTGGTGCGCTTCACCCGCGACGGGAAACAGCTCGCCGTGGTGGCGGACAAACGCAACCTGCAGCGTCCGGCGGGCATCGCCGTGCTTAGCGACGGCACCATCGCCGTGCTCGACGGCGGGCGCGGCGGCACCATGCTCTTCACGGCGGACGGCACGCCGCTCACCTTCCTTGCCGGCTTCGGCAGCCACAGCGCGGGGGGCAAGGGCGACGTGGCGGCGGCGGCCGACGACACGCTGTGGGCCACCGAAGGCTGGGGCGGCGTGCAGCACTTCGACCGCACCGGCAAAAAGCTCGGGGTCATCGGGCGCGGCACCTTCGCCCCCGGCGGCACCAGCCTGCCCATGTCGGTGGCGCTCACCCCCAACGGCAACGTGCTCATCTCCGACGTGGCGATGCCCTTCGCCAGCGAACTCACCCCCGACGGCAACCCCGTGCGCTTGTACGGCATGAATACGCTGATCGCCGACGTGCGCCTCGACCGCCACCGCGTCACGTGGACCGAGCCCCTCATCGCCACCGTGTGGATGCCCGTGCCCGGCCAGGAGGGCGACCCGCACGCCACGCTGCAGGCCTTCGCACGGCAGGGCAACGCGCCGTGGACGCCGTTGGCGGCGCAGACCTACGCCGGCGGCGACTTCGTCATCACCCCGCCGCCACTGACCGGCGACGTGACGGTGCGCGTGGTGTGGGCGCCCAAGGGCGCCACGGCGGAGGACCCGCTGCACGCCGACTTCCCGGTGACGGTGAGCAAAACCCTTCCCGACGCCGAGGCGCAGAAGGCGGCGGACCTGTTCAACCGCGAACTCTTCTATAAGGAGCAGTGGTCGCGCGTGCGCATGGGCACGCTGGTGCGCTGGACGAACCTGAGCGACCGCATTCACCCCAACACGCAGTGCACGGCGCCGACGAACTACGGCACGCCGGACTCACTGGCGGAGGGCGTGTGGGTACCCTGGCGGCGCGACGCCGTGGTGGCGGAGGCGGAAAACGAAGGCCACGACCACGGCTCCTTCCCGCTGATGGGCCCCTGGTACGTGGCGCGCGCGCTGGAGGGGCCGAACGCCAAGCCGGCGTGGTGCTCGCTGCTGCAATGGTACTGGAGCAGTGAGCACTACCAGCGCCCGCTGCGCGACACCGTGCTGCTGCTCGGGGCGGGGGCCAGCGGCATCGGCACCGGCACGACGGTGACGAAGATGTCCGAGAAATCGCTGGCCGTGCACCGGAAGATCGTCGACGAGTTGCGCCGCTTGGGCGAGGCATCCATGAACCTCGACCTGCCGGGTCGCGGCGGGGTGGCGGTGCTGCATAGCTTCATCCAGGAGGCGATGGACCCGTACATGGAGGAGCATTTCTACACCGCGCACGCCGCCTGGTACGATCTGCTGCGCGCCCACGTGCCCGCGGGCGTGGTGAGCGAGGAGAGCATCGCCGCCGGGGCGCTGGCGCCGTACAAGGCGGTGCTGCTGCCCGCGCTGCAGTTCGCGCTGCCGCCGGAGACGCTGGCCGGGCTGGAACGTTTCCGCAAGGCGGGCGGCGAGGTGTGGGTGGACCTGGAAACGCGCATCCCCATCCCCGGCGCCCACGTGCTCCCCACGAAATACCGCGCCTTCTGGGCGCAGGATGCCTACTATTGGATGCACGGCGGCTACGGGGTGGGCGGCTACGACGGCAACTACGAGTTCTGGCGCATGAAGCAGGGGTCGGATCAGCGGTTGCCCGCCGTCAAGGCCGCCTTCGCGCGCTTCGCCGTGCTGCCGGTGAGCACCACCGACCCGAACGTCTTCCTGGAATCGCGCAAGGGCGGCGGGGCGCTGTACGTCTTCGCCGGCAACGATCATTACCCCGACAAGCCGCTCTACCAGACGTGGCTCGCCGGCGACGCCCCGGTCCCCGCGACGGTGGACTTCACGCTGACCGGCGTGGTCTACGACGCCTTGGCGATGAAGCGGGAGACCGCCGCGACGCTGAAGGTGGCCTTCACCGACGCCGACCCCGCGCGCATCTGGGCGGTGTTGCCCGCGGCCCTCGCTCACGTGTCGGCCACGCTGACCACCACCCCGGGCGAGCTGCGCGCCGTGGTGACGGTGCAGGACGCCGCGGGGAAGACCATCCCCGCCGTCGTGCCGCTGGAGGTGACGGTGCTCGACCCGGCGGGCAAGGAGGCCTTCCACCTGTGGCGCGCCACCGACGCGACGGGCACGTGCACGGTGCGCGTGCCGGTGCGCTGGCCGGCGACGCCGGGCACGTGGACGGTGACGGCCCGCGAGCTGCTGAGCGGGCTGACCGCCACCCCGGCGAAAGCCGCCGTGGGCGCGCAACCCGCCGCCGTGCTGACCGCCGACGTAGAGCCGACGCTCCTCTTCGACGCGAAGCCGATCTCGAGCTGGCTGCGCGGGCTGACGGGCAACGAGGTGTGGATCGCCCTCGACAAAGCGCAGGGTGATCTGACGAATGAGGCCGACCGGCTGGCCGCCGCGCTGGCCGCGCGCAACATCAAGGCCCGCGTGGTGAACATCGCCGCGCTCCCCGACGTGCCGGTGCACCTGAGCTACACCATGACGGACGCGGAGAAGCAGACCTGGGCGCAGGTGCAGGCGGGGGAGAAGGTGGGCACGCGCGTGGAAGATCAGCAGTTCAAGGTGAACGGCCCGCAACGGTTGGTGCTGCGCCCGCTCATCCTGCTCGGTACACCGGGGCAGAACGCCTGGCTCAACGACATCGACCGCTTCCGCCTGACGCGCCGCCCGTACAGCCCCAGCTACCCCGGCCCGGGCCGCGCATTGCTGCAATACGTGTGGGCGCCCTTCTACGACGGCTGCGACGCGGTGACGATCATGGCCCCCGACACCGCCGGTGTGCGGGAGGGGATCAACGCGTTGCTCAAGTTGTAGGCGCTACCCACACCACCACGGCGCTCTCCGGCGGCACGGTCCATTGGACCGTGTCGCCGGCGTGTTAGCTTGCTTGTTGTTCCGCGCGTTTGCGGCGGGCGATGGACAGACGATACTGGCTGTCGAGGTTCATCCAGAATTGTGCCGACGTCTCGAACACCTCCGCCAGATCCAGCGCCGTCTCCGCCGAAATGCCCGCGCGCCCGTGGATGATGTTGTTCACCAGTTGCAACGGCCGCCTCATCGTCTCCGCCAGATGCTTCTGCGTCCACCCACGCGCCGCCAGCTCCTCCTGCAGAATCTCGCCGGGGTGGATGGGGATAGCCGGGTTGTAATCGGTATGTATGTTCATCGCATTTTACTCAATGTATTGAGTTCCGCCAAGCCTCAACGATCACCCCCGCCGCCCCTGCCACCCCCACCGCGTCCATGTCGATCCACCCGATGCGCGGGTCGGCGTTGAACCAGGTGTATTGGCGGCGGGCGTAGCGGCGGTTGTCGCGGATCATCAGCTCGACGGCGGTGGGGAAGTCGTAGTCGCCGTGGAGGTGGCCGAGGAGCTGGCGGTAGGTGATGCCCTTCATGCTGGGCAGGTCATGGGGGTAGCCGGCGTCGTGCAGCGCGCGCACCTCGTCGAACAGCCCGGCGTCGAGCTGGGTGTGGACGCGGCGGGCCAGCCGCTCGTGCAGCGCCGCGCGGTCGGTGCGCAGGCCCCACCACTGGGCGGCGTAGGGGCCGTCGGTGGTCGGTTTCACCTCGAAACTCGACTGCGGCTGCCCGGTGAAGTGGTAGATCTCCAGCGCGCGGATGACGCGTTGCACGTCGTTGGGGTGCAGGCGCGCGGCGGCGGCGGGGTCGATCTCGGCCAGGCGGGCGTGCAGCACGGCGGGGTCTTCGGCGGCCAGCGCGTCGCGATAGGCGGTGTGCGCGGGTTTGGGGGGGAACTTCAGCCGGTCCACCAGCGACGCGAGGTAGAAGCCCGTGCCGCCGGCGACGATGGGCACCCGTCCGCGCGCGGCGATGTCGGCGATGACGGCGTCGGCCAACGCCACGTAGTCGGCCACGGTGAAGGGCGCGTCGGGCGCCGCCACGTCGATGAGGTGGTGCGGCACGCCGCGGCGCTCGTCGAGGGTAGGCTTGGCGGTGCCGATGTCCATGCCGCGATAGACCTGCATGGAGTCCGCCGTCACCACCTCGCCCCCCACCGCCAGCGCCACGGCCACCGCGGTGTCCGTCTTCCCCGACCCCGTCGGGCCGGCGATCACGATGATGGGGATGGGCATAGGGCTATTGTACCGCGCGGGTCGCGTGGGGGCAAATGCACCGTCACCGCATCTCCCGCCACTTCCCCTGCACAAGCCACAGCAGCACGAGGTAGGGGAAGAGGGCGGTGGCGACGGCGAGGAGGGTGTGGAGGATGGCTTCCGGGTTGGTGAGGCCCCAGAGGCTGAGGGCGGTTACGGAGAGCACCATGAGCGCGATGCCATAGACGCCCCAGCGCTCGCCGCGCCACACGGCGGTGACTTGCAGGAAGAGCACGCCGCCCACCCCGATCATCACCAGCGGCGGGGTGTGGGCCAGCACCGCCAGCAGGTAGCGCGCCCACTGCTGCGCGGTGGCGCCCGGCGGCGTGGGCAGGCGGAGCCCGCCCTTTACGGCAAACAGCAGCAGCGTTCCCCCGGCAAGGATCACCAGCGCGTGCACTGCCAGATACAGCAGGCACCCGCCCAACAGGCAACCGGGAGAAAAACGGCGATCGGTCATACGTCTATGTTCCCCACTAAGAAGCCGTTTGAAAACGCCTACTCCTCCGGTCAGCGCTGCTCTCCCCAGCGCCTAGCGGTCGCTTCCTGTCCTGGTGTCTGCGACCGCCGATGCGGTCCGCCCGGTGCCGGTGGCCGCCGATTGCTTGTCACAA
>CAIYQO010000183.1 GCA_903928345.1 uncultured bacterium
CCAACCGCCCGCGTTTGCGATCTGACAGCTGGAACGCGGACTCCCACAGACTCCCCTGGCTTGAACTGCGTCGAAACATGCCTTATTATACTAAGTGACCGCCAGTTTGTCTAAGGCCCTGAACGGCAAACATCCGGTCTTGGTTGTTGCCGGGGAACCATAGATACCGATTATGATGGACGTAGTATATATCCGCGTCAAGTATTTTTTCCCATGGCAGGAGATAAGGAAGGATGGTCAAAGTTAGCAAAGAACCTGAAATCTGAAATTGACGAAGAAGCCATTGCAGCCTACAACGGAACCATGTCGCTTCCATTCTATTTAGGATCATACAAGCGAGTTGCAGTGAAAATCATCGATGATCGCGGACTAGAAAGTTTGAAGATCATCAGCGTTTTTGGAGAGGATTTCTCTACATGATAACTCGTATTACATTAGAGAACTTCCGAGCTTTCAACTCGGAAATATCGGTGCTGCTCCGTCCGATAACAGTACTAATCGGACGAAATAGTGCTGGAAAATCGTCTTTAATTAAATTCTTATTACTACTCAAACAATCACTTGAGTCTCAGAGCGATTCATTCTTTGTAACCGAAGGAAGTCATGTGCAACTTGGGCACTGGTTCGAGAATAAAAATACACAGTCAAAAAACCGATGCTTCAGATATAACATAGAGTTTGAGACACATGATCTGCCTGGTGCTGAAGTACGTCGGCTCTGGAGTGCGATACAAAAAAAGCGAATAGTTAGAGAAACTGCTGACATGATGGTGCTACACGTCGAAATTGAAAAAGATGCAATTCAACAGTATAATGCCCACGGTAGTTATACAGTAGGCGGAGAAGTACGTTATCATACAAAGTATAGAAATGGTTCGCAATCAGTACAATGTAATATAGATGATTCGCAAATATTAAACCTTCTCTCTGCTCGTATGAAATACGAACAATTCTTGAGATTCACACGTAGAAAAGACACCATTGAGTCTATTTTGTACTCTTCGATTGAAGATCAGTTTATTGATCCAATACGGAATGAACTATTATCACTGCAACATCTTTCTCCGATACGTGAAGAATCACAACAAGTTGTGCAAGCCGGTAGCCCCCCTGCTGGAGAAGTTGGGCATCGAGGTGAGTATACAATTCCACATTTAGCTCGCATATTTACTAAACATGAGTTACGAAGTCAAGCAGAATTCATTAGTAGATATGCTTGCGAAGTCGCTGGAATTGACGATATACGATTCTCGTCACAGATTGACAAGCTATTAGTTCAAGCAAAGGCAAAAAATCGAGATACAAATGCAGATTGCTCACTCGCAAACTTTGGTTTCGGAGTCAGCCAATGCCTACCTATATTTGTCCAAGCATCGATGATGGTACCGAATCAACTTCTGATTGTTGAACAACCAGAAGCGCAACTTCACCCAACAGCACAAATGGAACTAGGAACCTTCTTTGCTAATTTATGGACTACACGGAAGGTTCCCAGTATCATCGAAACACATAGTTCAAATATCATTCTTCGCATTCGTAAACTTGTATCAAAAGGCGAGCTAGATCCATCCGACGTGTCGTTGGTTTACTTCTACATTGATGACAATAACGGTAAATATACTTCAAACAACGACAAATCTGTTGACGTAAAAAACATACATATCAATACTGATGGATCATTACAGAAAGGTCTCCCGATGGAATTTTTTGGTGCAGATATCCTCGAAGCTTTAAACTTTGGAAAGGATGATGACGATGGATGCGATGGTAATTGACACTAACGTACTAGAGCATGCGTTCAATCCTACCGAGAACAGAGATGGTCATATTGATACATTTCTGCGTAAATTCGCCAAATTGAAATTAAAAATAGGAATTGATAAACCAGGGAATCCTTTAGACACAAGCAGGATCATTAAACAATACAAACACAGACTTCGCACTTACTTGTTGCGTGAACACGAAGAGGGTGATAGATTGTATTTATTACGATATGTTATTGAGTTTGCAGAGCGTGAAGAATCCAGAGTTGACTTCTCAGATCAGCTAGGACGCAGAATAGAATCTGTAATGTCACCGGTAAACGCAGAGACACATGATAAATTATTTGTTTACGTAGCCTGTGTCCTAGATCGAATAATGGTATCAAATGACAGAGGCCACGTAAATAACCTACGCGATCAACTCCGCAACTGCGCTCTGGTAGTAAATAAGCATAATACTGACTTCGTAAACTCGGTGGAAGCCGAACTCGTAATCCGATCATTGCCATGACAATTGCCACTCAACTTATTATCAACTCCCCTTATGGGGAGCCGACGAAGTACTGGAGTTACGACCCCGGTACGCGTACCTTCGCCTTACGGGAGGGGCGGCGGCCTGCCGGGTATGTGGTCGCCACGCAGGGGTCGAAGGCGTTTGACGACCCCGGCATTTTCATTGAATTGCCGCTGGTGAACCAGATTCGCCCGCGTGTGCAGGCATGGCGCGAGGCCGGGTATCCGGGTGCGACGGGCATCACCAAGCGCCTGCTGGCCCACTGGTGCGACCCCGAGGAGCGCAAAGAGCGCCGCTTCTTCTTCTGCCAACTGGAAGCCATCGAGACCCTGATCTGGCTCACCGAGTCCTCCCCCGCCGAACGTCAGGGTATCGACCTTCCCGGCGATGGCGGCCTGTTTAACCGCCTCTGCGCCAAGATGGCTACCGGATCGGGCAAGACCATCGTGATGTCCATGCTGATCGCCTGGCAGGTGCTCAACAAGGTCACCTACCCGCAGGACACCCGCTTCGCGAAGCACGTGCTCATCATCGCGCCGGGCCTTACCGTGCGTAACCGCCTGCAAGTGCTCTACCCCGCTGGGTCGGGCAATTACTACCAGGAGTTCAATATCGTCCCCGTCGCGCTCCAGGACCAGTTGCGCCAGGGGAAGGTGCTGATCCACAACTACCACAAGCTTATCTGGGAGACCGAGGAGCAGATCGTCAAGAAGAAAGGCGTGGATAAGCGCGGCGCCAAGAGCGACGAAGCCTACACCCGCGCCGTGCTGGGCGAGATCGCCACCGCCCGCAATCTCCTGGTCATCAACGACGAGGCGCACCACGCCTGGCGCGTGCCCCCGAAAAGCACCATCAAAGGGGTCGCCAAGGAAGACATGGAAGAGGCGACCAAATGGGTCGGCGGACTCGACCGCATCCACGCCGCGCGCGGCATCCTCGCCTGCTACGACTTCACCGCCACCCCCTTCGCCCCCACGGGCAAAAAGAGCGGGGAAGAGACCCTCTTCGCGTGGATCGTCAGCGACTTTGGCCTCAACGATGCCATCGAATCCGGCCTGGTAAAGACCCCCCGCGTGGTGATACGCGACGACGGACGGCTGGGCAAAGATTACAAATCGCGCCTGTACCATATCTACAACGACCCCGAGGTGAAGGACGACCTGAACCGCAAGGCGGAGGAGCACCAGCCGCTCCCCGACCTGGTGACCAATGCCTACGACCTGCTGGGCCTGGACTGGCAGGAGACGCTGCACACCTGGCAGGCGCATGGCGCGCTCACCCCGCCGGTTTTGATTACGGTCGCCAACCGCACCGAAACCGCCGCGCGGGTGAAATACGCCTTCGACCACAAGCGCATCCACATTGAAGAACTCAATGATCCCACGCACACCCTGCACATCGACTCCAAAGTCCTCGACAAGGCGGAATCCCAGGACGAGGCTGCCTCCCTGGCCCACGAGACGACCGAGGATGAGGGGGGCGAGGAAGAAGTCGTCACCCCCAAGCTCACCAAGGACCAGGCTGCGGAGATGTTGCGCCGCACCGTCGATACCGTCGGGCAACGCGGCGGGCCGGGCGAGCAGGTGCAAAACGTGATCTCGGTCGGCATGTTGTCCGAAGGCTGGGATGCCAAGACCGTCACGCACATCATGGGCCTGCGCGCCTTCACCAGCCAACTGTTGTGCGAGCAGGTGGTCGGGCGCGGACTGCGGCGCACGTCCTACGAGGTGGACCCGGACACGGGGCTCTTCCAGCCCGAATATGTCAATATCTTCGGCGTGCCGTTCACCTTCCTGCCCCACGAGGGCGGAGAAGATACCCCGCCCCCCCCGCCGACGCCGCGTATCCCCATCGAAGCGCTCCCCGAGCGTCGCGAGTATGAGATCACCTGGCCCACGATCCTGCGCGTGGATCACCGTTACGAATCCCGCCTGGCGCTGGATTGGGATGCCGTCGAGCCGCTGGTCCTCGACGCGATGGATGCCGTCACGCGCGCGCAACTGGCTGTCGTGCTGGAGGGCAAGCCGGACATCAGCCACCTGTCCGACATCGACTTGCAGGAATTGGCACGGAAGTACCGCTTGCAACGGGTAATCTTTGAAGTTGCCGCGCAGGTCTACGATCAGATGCGTCCCACGTGGACGGGGAACCGGGAATATCTGCTGGCCCAGGTCATCAAACTGGTGGAAGCCTTCGTCGCCTCCGACCGGATACAGATCATTCCGCTCCTGTATAGCCAGGACCCGCTCCGGCGACGGATTCTGCTGATGCTCCACATGAACAAGGTGGTGCAGCATATCTGGCAGGCGATCCACTTCCAAAACACCGAACGGCTCGTGCCGATCTTCGACAACGAGCACCCCATCCGCACGACCGGTGACATGCAAACCTGGTTCACCAGCCGACCCAACGCGGTGACGGTGAAGTCGCACGTCAACCGCTGCGTCTTCGACAGCACGTGGGAAGCCACCGAGGCCTTCGAACTGGATCACAGCCTCCACGTGACCGCCTGGGTAAAGAATGACCATCTCGGCTTCGAAGTGCTGTATGTCTACCAGGGCGTGGTGCGCAAATACCGCCCGGACTTCCTGATCCGGCTCACCAACGGCACGCTGCTGGTGCTGGAGGTCAAGGGACAGGATGACCAGGAACAGCAAACTAAGCGCGCCTTCCTGGACGATTGGGTCAACGCCGTCAACCAGCACGGCGGGTTTGGCCGCTGGGCGAGTGATGTATCCTTTCACCCGAAAGATATTGTCGGTATTCTGGACAATTTCGCACGTATTTAGCACAATTCTCGGTCGCGGACGCGCTGCCCGCAGGCACTACGGGGGCACGGTCAGGCCAGGCTGCGGCCAATATTGCACGTTCGAGGGCTGCCGGCCCATACATACACAGAAACTCATTCCAGTCCTTCATGCTGCCCGTGGGCTTCAGCCGATACACACGCCCAACATTGGCCGTTAGGGCGTCACCTACCAAAAGCGCGCAAATGCGGGAATACGTCGGCCAACGCGCGCCGCAAGGCGTTCTGCCCATACGTCACCAGGCAATCATTCCAGTCGATGCCGTCTTCGGGGGGCTTGAACCATTCCGACCGGATGCCCGCCGCCGCCAGTGCGCGCGCCAGCTCGACGGTACCGGCCTCGCCGCCCGCGTCGGGGTCGAAGGCGGTATACACCACCTTGCCACGGCAGGCCTGGGGCAACCACTCGGGGCGATTCGACGCGCCGCACGTCGCCACCGCAGGCACGCCGCACACCGCCAGCGACAACGCGTTGACGGCGCCCTCAACGAGCACCACGAAGGGCTGACGGAAGGCCTCGGGGGTGAGGAAAACGCCTTCCTTCTTCCGTCCGCCCCGCGCCGACAAGTACCGCTCCTTGCGCCCATCGGGCAACAGGAACAGACCATCGAGGCAGCGCCCCTCCAGGTTCACCAGGCACCCCTGCCGATTCCAGAAGGGGAAGACCACCGCAGGCTTCCCCACACCCCCCGCAGGACACCAGCGCGGCGCATACTTCACGCCGGACACCAGCGGGAACATCGGCGAGATACCCCGCGTGCGAAGGTAGGCCGCCGCCGGCGAATCTGTCTCCGGTGTCAAGCACCCGAACGCCGCGGCGCGGTCGTGATCGATGAGCGGCAACAGCGCGCGCCACTGCGCCCGCAGATCTGGGGCCGGCTCGGGTGTGCGTGGCGCCGGCCTGGTCGCCTCCCGCGTCACGAAGTGCCCGCTGGTGTAGCGTTCGGCGACGTATTCCACCGCCGCGGGGAAGTCCACGCGCCGGTATTCCTGCACGAAGCTGAACAGGTCGCCGCCCTTCCCGCAACCGAAGCAGTGGTAAACGCCTCCGTCCTTCTCCGGGTTCACGCCGAAAGAGGGGGTAGTTTCCTGGTGAAACGGGCAGAGCCCCTTCCACTCGTGTCCTTGCTTGCGCAATTCCACCACCTCGCCGGTCACGGCCAGGATGGAGACGCGCCGTTTAATCTCGTCGGCGTCAATGCGCTGGGCTTCCATCACTCAACCCCTGTTCATGCCTGCCGAGTGTCATTCATACCCCCCCCCCTTACAGGGTGGGGGGTCGGTATGAATGAACTTGCAATCGGTTCATTCTGACTTCATACCAATGGTATGATCCGGTATGAATGAAACGGATTAACTCCCCGTGGCAACCCAGTAGACGCGCGGATTCCGGCTACTGTCGTCTTGTCCGGGCTTTTGCAATGCGTGTTGAAACAAGGCGATCATCCGGTCAAGGTAAGGCTTCACTTGCTTCTGCTGCACCGCTTTCCCTGTTGTTGCAGCCAATATCTCCGCGATCTCGCGCGCGGTGTGCGGCTCGCGCGCCGTGTCGGTCTGCGCGTATTCCGCGAGCACCTGCGACCAGGTGAATACGGTGGCGGATTGCCGCTGCCCCTGCCACGCGACCACGCAAGTTGGTTCCCAGGGCGTCTCGACTCTTTGGAGGGCGAAGGCCTGGTCGGGAGGCCGCTCCTCATCTTTCACCTTGTCGAATTGCAGGTAAGCGTTTTCGCCGTCAACTCGTGTGCGCAGCGAGAAATCGACACCCGCGTAGAGGGCCGACGCCCCGCGGTAAAGCCCGTCTTTCCCGCAGTGGTGATCCAACAGGACGGCGCCCCCGCCGAGTGCTTCCTGCATCCGCGCCACGTTTCGCAACACGACGGCTGTGTCGGAATTATCGTTCTCGTCGGCGCCGTAGCTGGCGGTGGCCTTTGTGTCGATAATCACCAGATCGATAGATGGGAGTTGCAAGCCCAATATTTCCTCAATGAAGGCCTGGACGTTGTAGGGGTCGTCTCGCTGGAAGAGCTGCGGTACCTCTTTGACCACGTGCAGGCTTCCCGCGCCGAACGAGCACGCATAGGTGTTCCGGTAGAGGTTTTCGGCGGCGAAGAAGCGCTTCTGCAGACCGCCCCGGCCTTCCCCCGCGCAATACACAACCCGCCGGGCGGTTGGAATCTCCAGCAACCCGCCACACCACGACGGCGTCCCCGCCGCCAGCGCCATAGCCAGGTCGATGGTGACGAAGGACTTGCCCGTCTGCGAAGCCCCGTACAGCATCCCCACGTCACCGCGGCAGAAGAGCCCCTTGACCATCCAGTCACGCGGATTCTCTTCGGCGTAGAGGGCTGAAAGGGTGAAAATCTTATCCGCGAAGGGGTTCTTCATCGGCTCCGGCGCGTCGTTTTCCGTCGGCGGTAACGGATTACCACCACGGCGAAGCAGGGGCATAGCGCGGGGCGCATTGGTCGTTATGTCTTTAGTGGAAAGGGTCGGTACCATCATCGCCTTTGCTGTCATACAGGAATCCGACTGATCCCGCGTGACCCATGAACGGATTCTTCCGACTTCCGCCTCAGGTACTCGTCAAGTGACGGCGGGAAATACACCACGCGCTCACCAAGCCGCACGTGCGGCAAGTCACCTTCCCGCCGTAGTTTGCGCACCAAGTCAACGCCAATCCCCAGGTATCGGGCGGCTTCTTCTTCGGTTAGGGTGATGGGTGAAACGGTATCTGTCATGCTACTGCCCCGACTTCTTTCCAACCGTCTCGCGCTGTGCGGCGAAGTCGGCGATTTGCTCTTCGGTGTAGAGGCGCCGACGCTTACTGTCAGTCGCGGCGGGGATAAGCCGCCCCTCGATATGCCATTGATGCAATGTCTGCACAGAAACCCCGAGGCGCCGCGCGCAATCACCTGAACCAAGGTAGATCATTCTCCTGGTTCCCCTTTCCGCAAGGGCTTTCTCCCTTGACGCCTTAAGCATATAAGGTGTAAGTTGGGAGTGGAACAGAGAAACTTTGTTACTTTCTCATCCACAGGGGGTGGATCGGATGAGGATCGGATTGCGGCAGTGTATCGCTGTGAATGGCTACCAGGTCACCAGCGACTATATGCACCTTGTAGTGCTGTAGCTGCTCACGCTTCACGCCACGTATTGCTCACCTGATTTGACCGCCCGCGGTCCGGGGCTATCCTCCCGGTGACCGCGGGCGGTGGGGTTCGTCAGGCGAACTCGGTGTCGAGCACCTCCTTGACGAGAG
>CAIYQO010000184.1 GCA_903928345.1 uncultured bacterium
AACAACCCCACCTGCACGAAGTCGTTAAAGTGACCCGCCTGCAGCGATGCGTCCTGCCGATTGTCGGTGAAAGATAATAATTTTCTGGCCTGTTCATCAAGGTTCGGATCGTCGCGGAGGGTGCGGTAACACGCCAGACTGAGAACCGTCGTCGCGGTACTCCGTCCCTCTGACGACAGCGAAGACAATTTCCCGAAGTCGGAAGTTGATCGGCTGGTGTAGGCGATGCCGCAATGCAAGCAGAAGCCGAAGGGAGCCTTAACGAACCAGTACGGCTCACCGTTGTCATCCTCGACTCCCGCTGTGTTGATGCGCACGGGTTCTGGAAGTTTCTTCTTCGCGTCCTTTTTCAAGCCTGTCGTGCCGTCTTTCACTTCCAGCCAGTCGTCCGGTACCCGCCGCAGGACTTCATCGTAGTCATCGTCGAAGTCGGGCCATGGATCAGCCGTGCTGTGATAGAGGTAGCCGCACTCATCGTTGTCGAGGCTGGCGCGATCCGAAAGCTCACGTTTTTTCAAAGTCCGGGCTTGGGAGTCATCTTGCACCCTACGAACGACGAAATATTCCTGCCCACACGCGCGGCAAAACGCTAACGGGAGCAATATGCGCTGGTGTTCATCGTCGCCGGGCACGAACTGCTGTCCCCGGACGGTGATATAGCGGTTCTGCTCATTCTCCAGTGAGGCATACACAGTGTCGCCGCGACTGATGAACTGGTGTAGCCGGAATGCGAATACGGGGAACTGCGTATCAGGGTCGTGGATGGTGTATCCCGCCAGTAGAAGCTGTTTAATGGCAGCTTCGCACTGAACAGCATCGGCTCCGGTGAGGCGAGATAATTCTTTTGCCGCCCCCTCCGTCCCGCTGATGCACCGGGGGGTTGCGCGTTTCAACCGCCCGGATTCCGGCTCAACCGCAAGGCCAAAAGTGGATTCGATCCAGCTTGCTAACGGATCAGCGATAAAACTGGCATGATCGACGGGCACTGTGTCAGGATGCTGGAGCCGCTGGGTTAATTCGGCGATGAAGCCTTGATCGTCTGTAGAACGAAGCGGGGTGGCACGGCGAAGCGTTTCACCGATCACTCGCTCTGGTTTGATCGTGGTGCCAAACAGCTTCCCCGCAACCGTCGCAATAGTCTGCTGCTGGTCGGAAAACGTGCCACCCTCAGCCAGCGTTGCCGACGTGCCGACGCATTGCATATGCGGACTCGCGCAGATATCCCGCACACGGAGCACGAGCAAGGCGACATCAGCGCCCTGCCGTCCACGGTAGGTGTGGAGTTCGTCCAGCACGAGAAACTGCAACCCCTCAGCCGCGCGGATAATATCCTTTTCTTTGGGGCGGGTCAGCAGCAGCTCCAACATCACGTAGTTGGTGAGCAGGATATCGGGTGGGTTGGCGATGATCTCCTGCCGTTCCAACATTTCATTCTGGCCGGTATAGCTTTTGAATGTAACCGGCGGGTGGTCAGGGGGGAAGCCGTGGCACAGGAATTTTTCGAGTTCGCGGAACTGGCTATTCGCCAGCGCATTCATCGGATAGACGACAATAGCCTGAATCCCCTTACCGCTCCCCCGACGGAGGACATGGTTGACGATGGGGATGATATAGGCCAAGCTCTTCCCAGAGCCGGTGCCCGTAGTCAATATATAGCTCTCACCGGATTGTGCAGCCTCCACGGCGTCGGACTGGTGGCGGTGAAGGCGTAGCCGACGCGACGGTTTGCTCTCGTCTTCGGGCTTGATGCGGAAAATGTCCGCGCACAGCGGGTGCAGAACCTTGGATTCTACCAGATCGTCGATCCACGCCCCCGGCTCGAAAGATGGGTTCAATTGCAGCAGCGAGTCAGGCCACAGCAGACCCGACCGCATCTCGTCCTCGACCTTCTCGCGGATGCGGTCATCGGCAATGTTGATGAAGCTCTCGATATATCGCGAGTAGTCAGAGATCAACTGGTCGCGTAACCCAAAAACATCCATGGCGGTTCATCTCCGGAAACATGGGATCGATAGCGTTTCCTGTATACAAACCGATAAGTTGAATTACGTCTCCGAGGATGTATCGGGAGCAGCTACCAAATGCTAACCGTTCGATATAGATGATGTGTTTTCCTTCCCTGGTCGTGGTGGGTGGTAGTTCATGCAGTGCGCGGTGAAGAAGGCACCGACCTGAAGAGGCTTCTGTCATCTTGCGGCCGCTGGTACAATCACACGTTGAATAGCGAAAAACCGCTCAATATATGCTACTGCCATAGGTTTTGCGGCAGATATCAAGGATTTATACAACGTATTGCATGATAACGCTTTTTCTACACTAGCAGGCATTACGACCGGTCTAGCATGACCAGCACTGACAGACTCATCCCCTCTCTCCGACCGCCACGCGACGCAGGCTCGTAATGTCGCGCAACGGCGGGGCGCCGAAGAGGCGGCTATATTCTCGGCTGAATTGCGACGCGCTCTCATAGCCGACCTGGAAGGCGGCGTTGGCGGCGTCCATACATTCCGTGAGCATGAGCCGTCGAGCTTCGTGTAGGCGCAGCCACTTCTGGAATTGCAGCGGGCTCATGCTCGTTAAGGCGCGGAAGTGGTGGTGGAAGGCCGAGGTGCTCATTTGCGCAAACTCAGCCAGGTCATCGACCCGGAGTGTCTGACTGTAGTGCGTCTTCAGCCAATCGATGGCCCGCGCGATCTGGTGGCTCTGGCTCCCCGCCGTGGCCATTTGCCGCAGGCGTGGTCCCTGCTCACCCACCAGTAGACGGTAAAGAATCTCACGCTGGATCAGCGGTGCCAGGATGGGGATGTCGTCCGGCGCGTCCAGCAGATCGAGTAGGCGTCCAAACGCATTGAGCAGCGAAAGCGAGACGGGGCTGACCGCGATGCCCCGGCGATGGGACGGCATGCGCGGGGGTGGCAGGTGGCTGTCCACTAGCAACTGCGCCACCACGCGCAGGTCGAGTTGCAGAATCAGCCCCAGGTATGGCTGCTCCGGGCTGGCCTCCAGCACCTGCGCCATCACCGGCAAATCCACCGCGGTGAGCAGGAAGTGGTGCGCATCATAGACATACACCTCGTCACCGAGTACCACGCGCTTTGCCCCCTGGGCGATCACGCACAGGCTGGGCGCCAAAGTGGAGCTGACCGGCGCACTGGGCGCCTCAGCCCGGCGCAAGGCCAGACCAGGAATGGCGATGGCCGGCTGCCCCGCGGCGAACCATCGGGCAATCCGCTCAGCCAGTGTGGTGTGGGCAGTGTCAATGTGTTGTACGGTCATGGTCTTCGTCTCCGCTGCCACGATCATAGCAGAAGCATTAAAACCTGCCTACCCATTCGTCGCCACTTATAGAGGAATGGGCAAGAATCAGGCAGGAATGGACTACCGTCATCAAGGCGTTTCGCAGTACGATATGGTTGTCAGGCCGTCGGAGGAGAATAGATGGAATACATCACCCTGAATAATGGCGTTGAGATGCCCATGTTAGGCTTCGGTGTCTTTCAGGTCGCCGACCTCGCGGTATGCGAGCAGAGCGTCCTGGATGCGCTGGAGACCGGGTATCGTCTCATCGACACGGCCGCCTCGTATATGAACGAAGAAGCGGTCGGCAAGGCCATTTCACGCAGCGGCGTCCCCAGAAACGAGCTATTCATCACCACCAAACTCTGGGTACAGGATGCCGGCTACGAACGCGCCAAGCCGGCTTTCGAGAAGTCCTTGCGGAAACTGCAACTCGACTATATTGACCTCTACCTGATCCATCAACCCTTCGGTGATGTCTACGGTGCGTGGCGTGCGATGGAGGAACTCCATCACGAGGGGAAGGTGCGAGCGATTGGCGTCAGCAATTTTTATCCTGACCGCCTGGTGGATTTCATCCTGCACAACGAAGTGACGCCTGCCGTGAATCAGGTTGAGACGCACCCGTTTAACCAGCAGATCGAGGCGACGGCGCTGATGCAGGAATATGGCGTGCAGATCGAATCCTGGGGGCCGTTCGCGGAAGGCCGGAATAACCTGTTTCACAACGAGGTGCTGGTCGCGATTGCCGCAGCGCATGGCAAGTCCGTCGCGCAGGTCGTGCTGCGCTGGCTCATCCAGCGCGGTGTGGTCGCCATCCCAAAATCGACACATCTAGAGCGCATTGTCGAAAACTTCGCCGTCTTCGACTTCCAGTTGAGCCAGGATGACATGCAGCGGATTGCGTCATTGGATATGAAACAGAGCGCCTTTTTCGCACACACAGATCCTGCCATGGTGCGGCAATTAAGCACCCGCAAGCTCGATCTCTGACAGGAGATGATATCGCATATGACCAGTTTAATCGCCTACTATTCACGCCGGGGGAACAACTACGTCGGCGGGCAGATCGTTAACCTAACCGTCGGCAACACCGAAGTCGCCGCGCGGATGATTCAGGAGCGGATGGGCGGCGATGTCTTCGTGATTGATACCGTCAAGGTGTATCCCACGGATTACCACGAAACGACCGAGGTGTCGCGCCGGGAACTGGATCAGCACGCGAGGCCGGAGCTGCGTGGCCGTGTGGACAATATGGCCGCGTATGAGGTGATCTTCCTCGGCTACCCCAACTGGTGGGGCACGATGCCGATGGCAGTGTATACCTTCCTAGAAGCCTACGACTTCACGGGTAAAACCATCATCCCGTTCTGCACCCATGAAGGCAGCGGCATGGGCCGCAGCGAAGATGACATCCGGCAGCTTTGCCCCATCGCCACCGTGCGACAGGGGCTGGCGATTCGCGGCGGCAATGTGCAGCGCGCCGGGGATGAGATCGCAGCGTGGTTGCGTAAGGTCACAGCATAAGAGGAGCCCATTGATGCAATACCGGACGATGCCGAAAAACGGGGATACGTTGTCGACCCTGGGCTTTGGGTGCATGCGCCTGCCCATGCGGGAGGGGCAGATCGATGAACCGCGGGCGATGGCGCAAATTCGCGATGCCATCGAGCACGGGGTCAACTACGTCGACACCGCCTGGCCGTATCATGGCGGGATGAGCGAGCCGCTGTTGGGGAAGGCGCTGCGCGACGGGTATCGCAACCGGGTGAAGCTGGCCACCAAGCTCCCCTCCTGGCTGATCGAACGCCGGGAGGATTTCGACCGCTATCTGACCGCGCAACAGGAACGGCTGGGCACGGATCACATCGACTATTATCTGATGCACTCCCTCAATGGCGGCGCATGGGACCGCTTGCAGGCGCTCGGGGTGCGCGAGTGGCTCGATGAGGCGCAGCGCGATGGGCGCATCGTCAATGCCGGCTTTTCCTACCACGGTCTGGCGAAGGATTTTGCGCGCGTGGTCGATGCCTACCCCTGGGTCTTCTGCCAGATCCAATATAATTATCTGGATGAGTACAATCAGGCGGGCACCGCGGGTCTGCATTACGCCACCGAAAAAGGGTTGGGCGTAATCGTGATGGAACCCCTGCGCGGTGGCAATCTCGGTGGTACGCCGCCGCCCGCCGTCGAGGCCATCTGGCGCGAGGCTGCGCAGCCGCGCACGCCGGCGGAATGGGCGTTGCGCTGGGTCTGGGATCACCCGGAAGTGACAGTCGTCTTGTCCGGCATGAACGAGGAGGCGCATATCCGTGAGAACCTGGCCATCGCCGAGGTCGCCGCGCCGCAATCGCTGACGGCTGACGAGTTGCACCTGGTGGAACGAGCCGGGGCGACATATCGGGCGCTCATGAAGGTCGGCTGCACCGGCTGCGGGTATTGCATGCCCTGCCCGGCGGGCGTGATGATCCCCAATTGCTTTGAAGGCTACAACCAGATGCACATGTTCGGCGGGGGAGAAACCGCGAAGTTCATGTATGCCTTGCGCCTGAGCGGACAATTGACGCATACCGCGCCGGGCTACGCCTCGCAATGCGTCGCGTGCGGCGCCTGCGTGGAGCACTGCCCGCAGCAGATTCCGATCCCGGAGCTGCTGGCCCAGGTCACCGCCGAGATGGAAGATGCCGCCATGCCGCAACGGCTGGTGGCGGCCTTGCAGAACTTTACGAAGCAAGCCTGAGACGCTATAGCATGGGCGTCGGCCCGAATGTGCCGATACAGACGTGCCGGGAACGGGAAGGCTGCGAAACAGAGGAGGTTATTATGGGTGAAGTCATTGTCGTCATCGGCGCCGGTTTGATCGGCCAGGCCATTGCCCGGCGGGTCGGCTCAGGCAAGCACACCGTGCTGGCTGACCTGCACCAGGAGAACGCTGACGCTGCGGCCGACATCATGCGCAACGCCGGATTCGACGTCAGTACTGCTTCGGTCGACATCGCCTCACGCCAATCGATTCAGGCCCTGGTCGAGACGGCAACGCAATCCGGCACCGTGACGGGCCTCATTCAGGCGGCGGGTGTATCGCCCAGCCAGGCATCACCGCAGACCATTCTCGCCGTCGACCTGTATGGCACCGCAGTGGTGCTCGAGGAATTCGGGAACATCATGGCACGCGGCGGGTCCGGGGTCGTCATTGCCTCCCAATCGGGGCATCGCCTGGGTGCGTTGACCGCTGAGCAAGACTCTGCGCTGGCGACGACGCCAGCCGAGGAATTGTTGGCGCTGCCCATGCTGCAGCCCGACCAGGTGCAGGACTCGCTCCACGCCTATCAGTTGGCCAAGCGTGGCAACGCCCTCCGGGTGATGGCTGAGGCGGTACGTTGGGCCAGGCGCGGCGCGCGCATCAACACCATCAGCCCTGGCATCATCATCACGCCGCTGGCGAACGATGAGCTCAACGGACCACGCGGTGCGGGATACCGGCGCATGATCGCGCTGAGCCCGGTGGGACGCGCCGGCACGCCGGACGAGGTCGGCAACGTCGCCGCGCTCCTCATGGGCTCCGACGGCGCATTCATCACCGGCAGCGATGTCCTCATGGATGGAGGAGTCACCGCGTCATACTTCTACGGTGAACTCAAACCCGAGTAAACCAGAGGGCGCATCGAAGTCTTCCGGCCCTTGAAGCGAGATGGCACTGGCAGCTATCGCAATATTGGCGGTACCACTCTATGTGGCTTTGATGCTGGTCACAGCGATTCACCTGCGTTATGGCGGCATAACTCAGGGTAATGGAGTGCGTCATGACCCCGACCGTTCTTTGGATGACAATGCTTCGTTAAAGCTGCCCATCCGGTATCCCTGCAAGTCCAGCGTGATAAACTGGTACCCCAGCGCGCGCAATTGTTGACCCACCGTCTCGCGCAGTTGGGGATCGACGAAACGGGCGATTTCGTCCGGCGCAACCTCGATGCGCGCCACGGCGTCATGATGGCGGACACGCACCTGTGCGAATCCCAAATCGCGAAGCGCATTCTCGGCTTGCTCCACGGTCTGCAACGTTTCGGGGGTAATGCGCGTTCCGTAGGGTATACGCGAGGCCAGACACGCGGAGGCGGGTTTGTTCCAGGTCGGCAAACCATAGACGCGAGACAGGTCGCGAATATCCGCCTTGGTCATGCCGACCTCAATCAACGGACTACGCACGCCCAGTTCGCGTGCTGCCTGCTGTCCTGGTCGCCAATCACCGGTGTCATCCGCGTTGTTGCCGTCCACAACGGCAATATATCCTTCCTCCTCCGCCAGTTGAATGATCCGCGTAAACAGATCGTGTTTGCAGTAATAACATCGGTTATTGGGATTGGCGGCATACCGTGCGTCCTGTATCTCCTCGGTATGGATCACCCGGTACTGCGCTCCCAGCGTTTCCGCAAGGCTGATGGCTTCGGTATACTCCCGTGACGGATAACTCGGCGAAACGCCGATCACCGCCAGCACGTTCTCCGGGCCAACAGCCTCAAGCGAGGCACGTAGCAGGAAGGCGCTATCGACGCCGCCAGAGTAGGCGACAGCGATACGTTTGGCGCATTGCAAGAGTTTGAGCAATGTCTGGTGTTTTTCCTGACTGGAGTCAATTGGCATCAGTACTTCCTTCGGTGAATGGCGCGAGATGTCCGAGGTGTGCGATCATGCATCAACTCTCGAGCATGTGTCGGAGTTCGTCGTTTATGATTTCGGGAGTAATCAAAAACGCGTCATGTCCCAACGGCGTCTGGATTTCATGGTACTCGACTTCATGGCCACTTGTCTGCAGTGCGTCGACTAATTCTCGTGATTGTTCTGGCGGAAACATGCCATCCGACGAAAAGGCGATCACCTGAAAGCGCGCTGATATCTGTTGAAATGCCTCAGCAAGCGTGGCAAATCCCGTTTCAATGTCATACGCGTTCATCGCTTTTAACAACACAAGGTAGGAATTGGCATCAAACGGGGGAGCTCCGGCGTCAACCGTCGCGGTAGACGCGGTTTCCACTTGCTCGGTGAAGCCGAAGCGAAATCCTCGAGCGGGTGCGGCCTGCGCTGATAATCCCCATTGATGCGCGTAGACTAACGCCGCTTGTCCGGTGACGCGTGCCGCGGTGAAGCCATGTGTGGGAAATGCTGCACCGTAATAATCACCATGACACCATTGCGGATCAGCCTGTATCGTTTTGATCGCTAATTCATTTAAAGCGATCACCATCGGTGAGAGGCGTGCCGTTGTCGCGATAGCAACTGCACGCGCAATCATCAGGGGATACTCAGTGACCCACTGTAGTACTTGCATGCCGCCCATTGAGCCGCCGATCACGGCATAGAGACTGGCGATGCCCAACTGGTCCAGCAATTTCTTTTGCGCACGCACGATATCAGTCATCGTAATGCTGGGGAACGATGAACCATACGGCTTGCCGGTTTCCGGATTGATTGACGATGGCCCAGTTGAGCCATGGCATCCTCCCAATACATTTGAGCAGATGATGAAAAAACGGTTGGTATCAAGGGGTTTTCCCGGCCCGATCAACGCATGCCACCATCCGGCCTCGGTCGCATTCGCGTGATATCCCGCGGCATGCTGGTGACTCGTGAAGGAATGCAGCAGTATGATGGCATTATCGCGTGCGTCATTCAATGACCCGTATGTCTCGTAGGCAAGGATGCAGGACGGGAGAGTGCCCCCATGCTGCAACCGCAGCCCGCCCTCTTCTGCAAGCGATGCATATTGTGTCGTAACGATGTCATAATCCATGCCGTACTCCTGCGCAAACCGGCCATGGCCTTGCTACAGCCATGGCCGGTTTGTGACACTGCGGTTACGCGGTCGCTGTGGTCTGCGAGGCGGTCAGCGCCTGGTCGATATCGGCGATGATATCCTCAACGGTTTCCAGGCCGACAGAGAGGCGGACGAAATCCGCGGTGACACCGGTGGACTCCTGTTCTTCCGGCGTCAGTTGCTGATGCGTGGTGCTGGCCGGGTGGATCACCAGCGACTTGGCATCGCCGATGTTGGCCAGGTGGGAGAGCAGTTCGACGGAGTCGATGAACTTCTTCCCAGCGTCCAGCCCCCCCTTGATGCCGAAGCCGACGATTGCCCCAAAGCCGTGGCGCAGGTACTTCTTCGCCAGCTCGTGGGTGGGATGGCTGGGTAGACCGGGATAGTTGACCCAGGTCACCAGCGGGTGCGTTTCCAGGAACTGGGCGACTTTGAGCGCATTGTCGACGTGCCGTTGCAGGCGCAGGGGTAATGTCTCCACCCCCTGCAGGATTTGGAAGGCATTGAATGGACTCAGTGCCGGTCCCAAATCGCGCAGGCCCGTCACGCGGGCGCGGAGGATAAAGCTCAAGCTGCGCAGCGGTTCCGGCAAATCGCGCCAGACCAGGCCGTGGTAGCTTCCGTCCGGGGTGGTGAAGCGTGGGAAACGCCCGCTGCTCCAGTCGAATTTCCCGGAATCGACGATGATGCCGCCGATGGAGGTGCTGTGACCACCCAAGAACTTTGTCAGCGAGTGGATCACGATGTCCGCCCCCCAGTCGATGGGTTTGATCAGATAAGGCGTGGCGGCGGTATTGTCGATGACCAGCGGGATACCGGCTTCATGGGCGATGGCGGCCACCGGCTCGAAATCCAGCACATCATTCTTCGGGTTGCCCAGCGTTTCCGCGAAGATCAACTTGGTGTTTGGGCGAATCGCCGCGCGAAAATTCTCCGGGTTTGCGGCATCCACGAAGGTGGTCTCGATACCCAGATTCGCCAGTGTATAGTGCAGCAGGTTGTAGGTACCGCCGTAGAGACTGGAGGACGCGACGATGTGATCGCCCGCGCCGGCGATGTTCAGGATAGCCAGCGTTTCCGCCGATTGCCCGGACGCCGTGGCCAACGCGGCCGCGCCTCCCTCCAGGGCAGCGATGCGCTGTTCCAACACGTCCCATGTCGGGTTCATGATGCGTGTGTAGATGTTGCCGAACTCTTTCAGCCCGAACAGATTGGCGGCGTGTTCCGTGCTTTTGAACACATACGACGTGGTCTGGTAGATCGGCACGGCGCGTGCGCCGGTCGTCGGGTCCGGTTGCTGCCCCGCATGCAGGGCGAGGGTTTCAAACCCCAATTGCTTACTCATGGTGACTTCTCCTTTGGTGGTCGAATTGGTTGTTTCCTGCGAGCGTTGTGCTGGCAGCAGGTGCGTGAGTTCCAGAATATGGTGGATAATACGCGTGATCGCGTCGAATCCCATTGGCGTGCTCATGGCAAAGACTCCCGTGTTAAATGTGATACATCAGCAGTGTCGATGTGGTCTTCTCCCGCTGCCGTTCCACCAGGCTTGCGAGTGAGACCGATTGCAATACCCCGTGTAGCGCATTGGTCGCTTCATACCAGATCTCCTGGAGCGCGCAAGTGTCCGGTTGCCCGCAGCAGCCTGTGCTTGTAGGGCAATCGGTCAGCGTAAGTGTACCTTCCAACACCTCGATAATTTCTATCAGGCTGATTTCAGACGGGCTCCGCGCCAGCAGATATCCGCCATGCGCACCCCGGATCGCCGTCACCAGTTTCGCCTTTCTCAACAAACCCATCAATTGTTCGAGATATGTTGCAGGGAGATGATACTGTTCGGCAATCTCTCTGACCATCAACGGCTTGCTGCTCGTGTGCATCGCCAACGCCAGCATCGCCCGAACCCCATATGTAGATCGCGTCGACAATATCACGAGTCAACTCCTTGCCGCTGCTGCAACAACAACGGCGAAAGCAAGAGAGGCATACTGCACCGTTTCCGATCAAACGTTTTCAAATAAACAGATTGAGATTGGCGTCATCAGCATGACCAAGGTACGTCGCGACGCCGGCATACTCCAGGCCGTCGATCAATTCCTCCGCTTTGATGCCCATGACATCCATGGACATGGTGCAGGCGATGAATTTTACGCCGAATTCCTTGGCTTCCTGCAACATCTCCGGCAGGCTCGGAACATGCTTCGTCTTCATCACATGCTGCATCATGGCGGTACCCAACCCGCCCATGTGCAGCTTGGATAATTTGGCTCGTCCGGCCCCGCGCGGCATCATCCAGCCGAACAGCGCGTCCAGCAATGGTTTCTTCACGGACGCTGGCGCGGGTTTTCGCAACAGGTTCAACCCCCAGAAGGTGAAAAACAACGTCACCTCATTGCCCATCGCCGCGGCGCCGCGCGCGATAATCAGCGCGGCCATAGCACGGTCCAGATCACCGCTAAACACGATGATGGTCTTCTTATCGTCAGCCATTGTTGCTCCCTCTGCATGCGTATCGACGCATCATTATCCACCGGGTAACCCGTCGTCTCCCAGAATATCGGTGAAGAAACTGGCGTATTTGAAACCGCTATCCGGTGAGATCGCCACCGCGAGCCCGGCATCGTCCTGTAACTCCTGGACCGCGGCCGCGACGATGGCCCCGGTGGAGGGTCCCACGATCAATCCTTCCTCGCGGAAGAGCCGCTTGGTCATCGCATACGCCGTGGCATCGTCGATGCGTACCACCCGGTCGAGGATGCCGCGGTCGAGAATCCCGGGTTGCTTGGACTCGGACATATTCTTCATGCCGGGAATGCGATGCCCTTTGTTCGGTTCGATGGCAACGACGTGAATGGTCGGGTCCTGTTCCTTCAGGTACCTTCCGATGCCCGTGATCGTGCCGCAAGTGCCGAACCCGGCATAAAAACGTCGCACCGCACCTTCGGTCTGCAACCAGATCTCCGGACCCGTGGTCTCGTAATGCGCCTTGACGTTGTCCGGGTTTTCATACTGATTCGGCATGACATATTTGCCGCGGGTCGCCTCGCTCTCGACAAAGGAACGTGCCAGCGCAATCGCACCATCTTTCGGGTGGTTGATCGGACACAAGTCGTCGGGCGTTTCCCACACTTCCGCGCCTAACATGCGCAACAGCGTCTTTTTCTCCTCCGGTACGCCATCGGGGATCGTCACCGTAATCGGTATGCCCATCAGCGCCGCCAGGGCGGCTAACGCAATGCCGGTATTGCCGCTGGTGGGCTCTACCAGTTGTTTGCCGTCCAACTCGTTGCGCTCTGCCAATCCTTTCAACAGATACCACGCCGTCCGATCCTTGATCGACCCGAAGGGGTTATACCATTCCAACTTCAGATACAGTGGGCCCACCCCCGCCGGGACGACGTGGTTGAGGCGTACCAGCGGTGTCGGATTCGCGGGAGATCCAATCAATTGCCGCACATCCTCAAAACGTTGCAGATGTACGTGTTGCTCACTGGTCGTAGCCATCACGCCGCCCCTTTCCGGATGTGCGCCGTGATCACTCCGTCAGCTTCCTCGAGCGACACCAACTCGTTCCGTGTCTTCTGGCACCAGGCTTTGACATCGCTGAGAAAGCCAATGTCGGTGGCCGTTATACTGACCTGGTCATCGGGTTTCGCGGTTTTCGACCAGTTAAACAGGCGCATAATCGGCGCCGGGCACTGTAATCCCTTAGCATCAATGCTGTGTGTTGCCATCGTCATCCCCTTTCAGCTTCGTTACGTCCGGTAGGCTTATGCCTAACGTCGCCATCTCGGCACGGAGACCCTCGAGTTGCCCGCGCAGGCTCTCGGTATCCTGTTGCAGTTCCTGCACGCGTGTACTGAGCTCCAGCAGGGCAGCCCCGTGTTCCGCATCAACATCATCTACATACGGATGTTGCGCCATGACCCGTTTCGCCTCGATGACCTGCCGTACCGCCTCTTCGAAGTGCCGTTGGCCGATGCGTTTCTGGTAATCGAGACCGCTTTCGGCTGCAGCCATATGCGCCGCCTTGAGCACAGCGTTCTTGATATCACCTCCGGACATCTCATCGCGTTCCGCCAGCGCATGAAAATCGACATCATCCGCGAGCGGCGTTTTCGTCGGGTGCAATTGCGCCTGCCAGATCATCTCGCGCTCGCGGGCGCCGGGCAGTTCGAAGACGATGTGCGTGCGCACGCGTCGCTGGAACGCCGGGTCAAAATTCGTCCACAAATTTGTCGCAAAGATCACCACCCCGGGGTGATATTCCAGTTCTTTCAGCAGAATGTTGACACCCTGATTCGCCTGGCGCTCGTAGCCCAGGTTCGTCGTGGTGAAGCGCCGACTGGCGATGGAGTCCGCTTCATCAAAAAAGAGCACCATGTCTTGCTGTCGCGCTTCGCGGAAAACCGTCACCAGGTTCTTGCTGGTCTCTCCGGCCCAGCAGCTTTCCAATTCGCTGTAGCGCACACTGAGCAGGCGTTTCACCAGGAGATTTGCCACCGCCTCCGCGCAGATGGTTTTCCCCGTACCCGGAGGCCCTGTGAAGTTGAAGACCAGTCCGGTGCCCGTCGTGTGACGTTCCCCCAGTCCCCAGGTATCGAAGATCAGGCGATGCTTTTCGATTTGGATCAGCGTATCCGCCAGGATACGCCGGGTTTTCTCAGGGAGAATGACATCGGCGAAGGTCTTCTTCGGCTCGATGACCTGTAAGAGATCACCGCGCAGCCCGCCGATTTGGATATCTTTTAGCATCGGTGTCTCCTATATCTCCCAGTCAGGGATGTAATGCTCCATGTCGATGGCCGGGTGCGCTGAGCGGACGCCGTTTACGATGACTGCTGGCACCCCGGCAACGGTCTTGTGTGCGGGCACCGGGTGGAGGACCACGCTACCGGCCCCGATACGCGCGCCTTCCCCGATTTCGATATTGCCGAGGATTTTCGCGCCGGCGCCGATCAACACGCCGCTACGGACTTTGGGATGGCGGTCGCCGGTTTCTTTGCCGGTCCCACCCAGTGTCACTTCATGCAGCATGGAAACATTATCGTCGACTACCGCGGTTTCACCGATCACCACACTGGTGGCATGATCCATCAGGATGCCGGCGCCGATGCGGGCCGCTGGATGAATATCGACGGCATACACCTGGGCAATCCGACTTTGCAGAAACAGTGCGAGCGCTTCACGCCCCTGAGTCCAGTAATAATGCGCGACCCGATATAATTGCAATGCCTGGAACCCTTTGAAGTAGAGCAGCACCACGAAATGCCCGCGGCACGCGGGATCACGGTCGACCACCGCCTGCAAATCCTGGCGGTATTTGACGCCGATGGATTGTTCGGCTGCAAAGGCTTCCTGGATCAGATCGCGCATGGCCAGGGCACTCACGGTATCGTCAGCGAGTTTCCCCGCCAGGAGGAAACTCAAGGCATCGTCGAGTGTGCGATGGTTGAGCACGACCGCATGAAAGAAGCTCGCCAGCGTCGGTTCGTGCACCGATTGTTCGAGTGCTTCCCCGCGAATCGCTTCCCAGATCACATCATTTTCCAGCATCAACCTGCCTCCGTCAGACGCCAATCCCATCAAACAACACCGTAGAAAGATAACGCTCCCCAGCATCCGGGAGAATCACGACAATCGTTTTGCCCGCGAATTCGTCCAGTTTCGCCAGGCGCACGGCAATGGCGGCGGCGGCGCCGCTGGAAATACCGCAGAGAATGCCTTCCTCCCGTGCCAGTCGACGGGTAAAGGCCACGGCCTCAGCGCTTTTGATCCGCTCCACCCGGTCTACCAGGGTTAAATCCAGGGTCTCGGGGATAAATCCGGCGCCGATCCCCTGGATGAGATGCTTACCAGGCGCGATGGGCTCCCCCACCAGGTATTGCGTCAGCACGGGGCTTTCCGCGGGTTCGACGGCCACCGAGACCAGGGGCTTTCCCAGCGTCTGCTTGATATAGCGCGAAACCCCTGTGATCGTCCCACCCGTGCCGACCCCGGAGACGACGACATCGACGGCGCCGTCGGTTTGCGCCCAAATTTCCGGTCCGGTCGTGGCGGCATGGATCGCGGGATTCGCCGGATTTTTGAACTGCTGCGGCAGCCAGTACCGTTCGGGAAACGAGGCGGCAATGACTTCAGCGCGTCGCACCGCCCCGGCAATGCCTTCCCCCGCCGGTGTGAGCATGAGCTTGGCGCCCAGCGCCGCGAGCACACGCCGCCGTTCCAGGCTCATCGTCTCCGGCATGGTCAACGTGACCGCATACCCGCGCGCCGCCGCGACAAAGGCCAGCGCGATACCGGTGTTCCCACTGGTCGGTTCGATAATTTCCTTACCGGAATGCATCACCCCACGATTCTCGGCATCCAACACCATCGCCGCGCCGATGCGGCACTTGACGGAGTAGGACGGGTTCCGTCCTTCGATCTTCGCCAGCACCGTCGCGTGTGCGCCGTCGGTGACGTGATTCAACCTGATGAGCGGCGTGTTACCCACCGATGCGCTGTTATCGTCGAAGGTCCGTCCCATAGTCAACTCCTGCTCCCGCCCTTGATCGTTTGATGGATTGCCGCTACCAGCGCGTCAATTTCACCGGGGGTATTGTAGAGAGAGATCGATGGTCGCACCGCGGCGGTCAGCCCGAAATGGGCCAGTGCCGGCTGCGCACAGTGATGACCGGCGCGCACCGCGATGCCCTCACGGTCAAGGGCGCGACCAATATCCTCCGACCGTATGCCGAGAATCACGAAGGCCAGTGCGCCGACTTTCCCGGGCGTGGTGCCGATCTGGCGCAAGCCGGGGATGGTGTCCAGCGCCGCTGTGGCATACGACATCAAGCCTTCTTCATACGCCGCAATGCTTTCCACGCCAAAGCGCTGCACATAGTCGATGGCGGCTCCTAATCCGACTGCTCCGGCAATATGCGGGGTGCCCGCTTCGAATTTCGCCGGCAAGGGACTGAAGGTCGTCTGCTCAAATGAGACAGACTCGATCATGCTGCCCCCGCCTTGCCAGGGGGGCATCGCTTCCAGCAGTTCCCGCTTGCCGTAGAGCACCCCGATGCCGGTGGGGCCGAAGAGCTTATGGCCGGAGAAGACATAGAAGTCGGCGTCCAGCGCCTGGACGTTCACCGGCAGATGCGGCGCGCCTTGTGCGCCATCCACCAGCACACGCGCGCCGACGCGATGCGCCAGTTGCGTCATGAGACTGATCGGCAACACCGTGCCCAGGACATTGGAGACATGCGCCAGTGCCACGATTTTCGTGCGCGGATTGAGGAGCTGCTCATACGCCTCCAGCACTACCTGACCCTGGTCATCGATGGGGATGACTTTCAGGGTGGCGCCGGTGGCCTGGCACAGGAACTGCCACGGCACGATGTTGGAATGGTGTTCGAGTTCGGTGACCAGCACTTCGTCACCGGGACCGACATGGACGCGCCCATAGGATTGCGCGACGAGATTGATCGCTTCCGTGGCCCCGCGCACGTAAATGATCTCCGCCGCATCGCGCGCCCCCAGGAAACGCCGCACCTTCTCGCGCGCCGCTTCATAGGCATTGGTGGCCCGCTCGGCCAGTGTGTGCGCGCCACGATGGATATTCGAATTGTCATGCGCATAGAAATGCGCCAGTGCATCAATCACGGCCTGCGGCTTATGCGTGGTGGCGGCGTTGTCGAGCCAGATCAGCGGCTTGCCGTGCACCTGCTGCTGTAGCGCCGGGAAATCGCGCCGGACAGCATGCACATCGAAAGCGACCGGAGTATCGGCTGTTACCGCGGGCACGGACGTGGCCGGCAGAAAGTAGAACGGCGTGGCGGATTCGGCGACTGAAGACCAGGCGCCACCACTCGCGCCATCCTTGATCAGGGGCAAGCCGTCCGATGTCCGGATCGGCCAGGTTCCCGCGGTGAGCGCCAGCGGATCGACACGCGATTCCTCCGTGGAAGCGACGCCCGGCAATCCTCCGAAATCGGCTTCAAACGGAATATCCGTGAGGAAGGCCCTTTCCCCGACGGCCGGAACCTGCCAGGATAACAGTGCCCCCGGCACGGTGCCTGGAGATGCCGGCAGCGCTTCCACCGGGGGCAGTCCCGGTGCGGGTAGCCCTGTCAGGCCAATGTGCGGAATCGGCACCGCCGGCGCTGCGGTAAAGGCAGCGTCCAGCGGTGCATCATCCAGCGTGGGGGGTGCACTGGCCCACGGTGCCGAGAACCCATCGCCGACCGCGGGTATTGCGGGAGACGTCGGGGATTCCGGGACATCGGCAAACAGCGCATTTGCCACCTGTCCGATGAGCTCCGCACTCGGAACCCCGGCTGGGGCATCCGGAAATGCCACCAGCGCCGGGCTCCCGAGCGCGCCTTCATCCAGCAAGATGTCAGGCGTATTCATGGTAATACCCCAGGTCTACGTTCTCCAGCACGCCCAGCGCATCATCCGTGAGCACCGCCGCCGAGAAATACAGGCTGATGAGATACGACGCCACGGCTTTATCGTCGATGCCCATGAAGCGCACGGACAGACTGGGCAGTTGCTCCCCCGGCAAACCCGCATGATGCAGACCCACCACGCCTTGTTCCTTCTCCCCTACGCGGAGCAGCAGGATACTTGATTTGCCGGCGGATTGGTCGGTAGCGCCGTGGACAGGCAACTTGTCGCTGGGAATGATCGGCACACCGCGCCAGGTGACAAAACTGCATCCCCACAACGGCACCGTGGGCGGCGGCACCCCACGACGCGTGCATTCGCGTCCGAAGGCGGCAATGGCGGTGGGATGGGCCAGGAAGAACGCGGGTTTCTTCCACACGCGCGCCAACAACTCATCCAGGTCATCCGGGGTTGGCGGCCCGCTGCGGGTGGGCACGCGTTGACTTTTCGCCGCATTGGCCAACAGGCCGAAGTCCGGGTTATTCAGCAATTCCCATTCCTGCTGTTCCTTGATGGTTTCGATGGTCAGGCGGAGTTGCTCGCGCAATTGGTCGATGGGCGCGCTATATAAATCGCTCACCCGCGTATGCACGCGCACCACGCTTTGAATCACACTCAGGTTATACTCGCGTGGTTCTTCTTCGTAGTCCGCGTAGGTTGTCGGCACGGCGACTTCGCCTTCCTGGCCCGCCTGCACGAGAATGCGCTGTTCACCGTAGGCGTTGGCCACAGCGCGCAGACGCGCACGTTCGTCGAGTGCACGGAGTAACGCCTGGCGGAATTCCGGTGTCTCCTGCAGCAACGCCTCTAACTGCGCGCGATCCAGCGTGAGGAAGGCGCTCTGCGTCAAGGTACGCGCGGCTGAGGCGCCGGTGGGTGTCGCGCCTAGCGACAGTTCACCAAAATAATCACCGGCGCCCAGCAAGGCGATCCGTTCGCGTTTTCCATTATCACTAATGGTCGTCACTTCGACTTTGCCACGCGCGATAATGAAGAACTTGTTGCCGAACTCACCTTCCGGTACGATCTCCGTGCCGGCATCGGCGTGCGCGCTTTCCAGGCGCACGGCCAGACGTTCGAGGAGCTCCGCATCCAATGTGCGGAACAGCGCGAGCGCGCGGAGTGCTTCTGGCTCCACCTGCGCGCGCCCTCCGTCCACCAGGGTGGCGATGCGGGCATCGGGGTGGAGGACGACTTTCAGTCGGTTCACCCGGTAGGTGCCGGATTCGACCTGGACCCAGGGCAGCAGGCTGAGTACCCAGCGCGGGGTAATGGCCTGCAACTGTGGGACGGTCTTCGTCGTGGTGGCCAGGTTGCGGGCAGCCGGCACTCCCAGGCTTTCCCGCGTTTGGAGCGCCACCTGCGGTGAACCGAGCAATGGTCCTTGTGTCATGACTTTCTCCTTCCGTTACCAATGTGACGGATGCTCGTTAGAATTCGTTCTTGAACTGCACCCACCAGGCGTTGTTGGCGTCGGCGTTGGCCAGGTTGCCAAAATGTCCGTAGCCGGCAACCAGCGTGGACTGGTTATTGAGGATGTACGACGCGTCGATGGCGTGCCAGGTGTCCTCTTTGCCGATCAGGCCGGGGATCGTGCCGAGGGGACTGCTCTTCTGTCGAATTTCATACGCCAGCAAGATATGATTCGTCGGCAAGTAAATCAGGTTCCCCTCAAAACTCGTCTTGTAGCTGTCGCCGAAACCGAGGAAGCCCAGGTTGGCAGCTTTACTCTCGCGCAGTCCCGCCGTGGCGATGAAGGGATGGCCGCCGACATTGGGAAAGGCTTTCGTCGCTGTCAGCGTCAGGTCCGTGCCGCTGCCGCTCTTCAGCCCGATTCCGGTCAAGGCCCCGCCCAGCGACTTGTCGATATCTTCGATATCACTGTTGCTTTTGAAATGGACACCGGCAGTGATGGCCGGGATGGCTTTCCCCTCTTTGACCAGCAGGTAACGCGCATTCACGTTGTAGAGCCAGACATCACTTTTACCGATATCGACGGAGGTCGCGGTGCGGATGGCCGTGGGAAGCGTACCCAGGCCCAGCCGGTCGGCAGCGGCACTCAGTTCCAGCCGACCAAAGAGTGTCTCTGATACCGTTAAGGCATCCAGGTTCTTCTTGCCCAGGCCAACAACCGACACGGCAAAGGCAGGTGCTCCGAAGACACCCTGCACGGGCGTCGGATTCACGAGATAGGCTAGCGGAGTGATGGCGCCGCCACCGTACCCTTCGATGGTATGGAAGGGCAACGGGGGCGAGGTATCTTCCGCGCGGGCCGGTGCCGTAACGACGAGCGTGACGGCGAGTAACAGCAGGGACAGTCCGCCAAGCAAATGGCGCTGCACAGTGATGGACATGATCGTTCCTCCTCTTTTATAGCAATGTATTCTGGTCGGAATACATTGTCGCACGGCCAATATAACAGATACGCCCGGTCGGCACAAGGGGGTAATCACCGATTTCTTTAAATATTTTACAGCGATAGGGGGTTGACAGATGGATTAATCCTGTGTTAGCCTAGCGAAAGCATCAGGAATTCTCCGCTACGGCGGGGATGGCAACCGGCCTGGAGACGGCGACGGTGCCTGGAAGGGGGCGTCCCCTTCGATGTGCGAAAGCGTGACTTTCGAAAGATGGTCTCAGGTATACGCAACCACCACACGTCTCCACACGCTCCCGCGATCATGCTGCGGCATGGTGGCGCAGGTGTCTCCTCCTGATGTCGATTACACCAAGAAGGAGACGACCATGTCGAAGACCAAGCAACAGCTGCATTTTGAAACCCTGGCCATCCATGCCGGCCAGGGGCCGGACCCCGCCTATGGCGCGGTGATGACGCCCATCTACCAGACCTCCACCTTCGCCTTCAAGGGCGTGAACCAGCCTGGTCCGTTCGACTATTCGCGCAGCGGGAATCCGACGCGTAAAGCGCTGGAAGACTGTTTGGCGGCGTTGGAAGGCGGCGCCTATGGCTTTGCCTTCGCCACCGGCCAGGCTGCCGAGGCGACGCTACTGTCGCTGTATGCGCCAGGCGACCACCTGATCGTCCATGATGACCTGTATGGCGGGTCCTACCGTCTGATTGTCAGCCAACTGCAAGAGAAGGGGATCGCCGTCGATTTCGTCAATCTGCGCGATCTGGATGCCTTCACCGCCGCCATTCGCCTCAATACCCGCGCCGTGTGGGTCGAGACGCCGACGAATCCCCTGATGAATCTCATCGATCTGGCGGCGATCTCCGCCATCGCTAAGGTGCACGGCCTGACCACTATTTGCGACAACACCTTCCTGTCGCCCTATTTCCAGCGCCCACTCGATTTCGGCATCGATGTGGTGTTGCACTCGACGACGAAATACATCAACGGACATTCCGACGTGGTGGGCGGTGGGGTCATCACGCGCGATCCCGCGCTGGCGGAGCGCATCGGCTTTTACCAGAACACCATGGGCACCTGCGCCGGGCCGCAGGATTGTTTCCTGGTGCTGCGCGGGATCAAAACGCTGGCGCTCCGCATGGAGGCGCATCACCGCAATGCGCTGGCCATTGCACACTGGCTGGAGGCGCACCCGAAGGTGGCACAGGTGCTGCACCCTGGATTGGAGAGCCACCCACAGCATGAGCTGGCGCGACGACAAATGAGCGGTTGTGGTGGCACCTTCTCCTTTCGTGTCAACGGCGGGCAGGAAGAGGCATTCCGTCTGCTCAGTGCCGTCAAGTTGTTCACCCTGGCGGAATCGCTGGGCGGGGTCGAGTCGCTCATTGAGCATCCGTGGACAATGACGCACGTCTCCATGCCGGAGGAGGTGCGTCGCTCCGTGGGCATTACCGAAAACCTGATCCGCATTTCCGTGGGCATTGAGCATCAGGACGATCTGCTCGACGATTTAGCTCAGGCATTCCAGCAGGTTTGACAAGCGCTGCACGGCGTGATACTATCGTACCTAGTTAACAGGTCGGAATACTTTTAACTCCGAACTGCAACATGTTCGAAAGGGGCGTATGATGGCAAACTGGTTTGACGACAACTCATTAAGCATCGGCCACACCCCGTTGGTCCGTATCAACCGGATCACGGTGGGTGCAGGCGCGACCGTGCTGGCCAAGATCGAAGGCCGCAATCCGGCCTACTCGGTCAAGTGCCGTATTGGGGCCGCGATGATCTGGGATGCCGAACAGCAGAGACTGCTGGGACCGGGGAAAGAGATCATCGAGCCGACCAGCGGCAATACCGGGATCGCTCTGGCCTTTGTGGCGGCAGCCCGCGGGTATCCCATCACGTTGACCATGCCGGAGACGATGAGTATCGAGCGCCGACGGGTGCTGGCGGCACTGGGAGCAAAGTTGGTGCTCACCGAAGGCGCCAAAGGCATGAAGGGGGCGATTGCAAAGGCGGAAGAGATCGCGGCCTCTGATCCGGACAAGTATTTCCTGCCGCAGCAATTCAAGAACGCCGCAAACCCGGCGATTCACGAGAAAACTACCGGCCCGGAGATCTGGGACGATACCGCCGGCGGCATCGACGTGCTGGTTTCCGGCGTCGGTACCGGTGGGACGATCACTGGCGTCTCGCGCTACATTAAACACACCAAGGGGAAAGCGATCCTCTCCGTCGCCGTGGAACCCGAGGAATCCCCGATTCTCACGCAGACGCGCAACGGGCTGGAATTAAAACCGGGTCCGCATAAAATCCAGGGAATCGGGGCGGGATTCGTGCCAGCAGTGCTGGATCTCTCAGTCGTGGACCGCATCGAAACCGTCAATAGCGCCACCGCGATTGACTATGCGCAGCGGTCGGCGAAAGAAGAAGGCATCCTCGTCGGCATCTCGTCCGGTGCGGCCCTCGCGGTAGCAGATCGCCTGGCACGCCTGCCGGAATTCGCCGGGAAGACCATCGTCGTCGTACTGCCCGACGCCGCCGAACGCTATCTCAGCACCGTGCTGTTTGAAGGTGTTGGTGTTGAATAGCCGCTGCACCCACTCGGAAAACTTAACCATGTGACATGCGCCGGTTTCCCTCATGGAAGTCAACCGGCGCATCGTCGCATGGGTAGTCTATACGTGGAGACGATATGGCCGCATCCCCGATCATCTTGATTACCGCCGGCACTTTCACTGCGGCGCCCCCGTACCATCACGAGCCTGAGTGGAATGTGCACTGTCCGCTCGCGTATGTGCGCGCGGTCGAGGCGGTCGGTGGCATCCCGCTGGTCGTGCCTCCGCTGCTGGAGACCACTACCCTCGAAACGCTCGTCGGGATCGGACAGGGTCTTCTCCTCTCGGGGGGAGGCGATATCGCGTCACTGGCATATGGGGAAGAGCCGCACCCACAATTATCATGTGTGGACCCAGGACGCGACGCCTGTGAACTCGCGTTGGTGCAGGCGGCGTTACAGCATGGCATGCCTATTCTCGGCATCTGTCGCGGCATACAGTTACTCAATGTCGCCCGCGGAGGCACGTTAGTACAGGATATTCCGAGCCAAGTGTCGGGGGCGATTCAGCATCAGGGAGCCACGCCGGGGCCGGCAGTGACCCATACCATCTCTGTGGCCGCAGGCACTGTGTTGTCATCGATTACCGGCACCGATACCCTGGCCGTGAACAGTGCTCACCATCAAGCGCTTGGGCGGCTTGGTACCGGCTTGCACGTCACCGCGCAAGCCGCGGATGGCGTCATCGAAGGCATCGAAGGTGCCGATGGCTACCCGATCCTCGGCGTGCAATTCCACCCCGAGGAATCACTGGGGGTGCATCCGGCTTTTTCGCGTATATTCTCCTGGTTGCTTGAGGCAGCCACTGTCCACAAACCTTAGCCACACTGCGTCTTGACCTGGGTCGCGTAACACGGACATGTAAAAACCATGCTTTGTTGCCGGCTCGCTGTCATAAATCTCCCGATGACGCCACCCTCTGCTTGACAGGCAATTTCTGTTTTTGCTATAATGAACCTACCATTCCGACCTGTATAGTAAGAAACGGAAAGGTGCTCAGCCACCCACTGAGCCGAGGAGGTGATGCTACGTGCGAGAAATGAGT
Source organism: uncultured bacterium (assembly GCA_903928345.1). Classification (GTDB taxonomy): domain Bacteria; phylum Armatimonadota; class Hebobacteria; order CAIYQO01; family CAIYQO01. Next base: position 23,571 of record CAIYQO010000184.1, read on the forward strand.
CAGTCGAAGCGATTCGCCGTGATGTGTGCGCTGACAGGGAACTGTAAGTCCATCAACCATTCAGCGCCTATGTTGTAGGCGTTCTGCACCCTGTTCTAGAAGGAGGATATTCCATTGGTTACCGAAACCTTAACCCTACCGCAGACCCAGCCAGCCAAGAGCGCCTCCGGCCTGCGCTCACAATGCCTTTCCTCGACTGAAGTGCTGGGGCAGGCGATTGCTAATATCGCCCCCAGCGCGACACCGGCGTTGGTGATCCCACTCGTCTTTGCTACCGCCGGCAATGGCACCTGGCTGGCGTACCTGTTCGCGCTGGTTGCCATCGTGTTGGTGGGCGCCAGTCTCAATCAGTTTACCCGGCGGTCCGCCTCGCCCGGATCGTTGTATTCGTTTATCGCCCGTGGACTCGGCCCCTCCGTCGGGGTAGTTGCCGGGTGGACGCTGGTGTTGGCCTACCTGCTGACCGCCAGCGCCGTCATCTGCGGCTTCGTCAATTACGGCAACGTCCTATTGGCCTATGCCGGCGTCGGCCCTTCCCCTGTGCTCTCGGTGGTGCTGGCACTGCTGGGCGCGGCATCCGCCTGGTGGGTCGCCTATAAGGATATCAAGCTCTCCACAAAACTCATGCTCGGGCTCGAGCTGATTTCGTTAGCGATCATCATCTTGCTCGCGGTGATCGTGTTGGTGAGACATGGGACGCATTTCGACCTGGCGCAGTTGAGCTTGCAGCATGTAAACGCGGATAGTATCCGCATCGGCCTGGTGCTGGCGTTCTTCAGCTTTACCGGCTTCGAAAGCCCGGGGTCACTCGGCGATGAAGCGAAAAACCCGTTGCGCACCATTCCGCGTTCGATCACTATCAGCGCGATCTTCGTCGGGTTGATCTTCGTGTTGCTCTCCTACACGGAAGTGCAGGGCTTCATCGGCAGCGCGACGACACTGGATAAAGCCGCCGCGCCGCTGGCTGATCTAGCGACAAGTCACGGCGTCGGTTTCTTCGGGCCACTCATCTCCATTGGCGCGCTCATCAGTTTCTGGGCGTGCATTCTCGCGTGCGTTAATGCCGGGGCGCGCGTGCTCTTTGCCATGGGGCGCCATCGGGTCTTTCACGATGCGGTGGGGAATGCGCATGCGACCAATGATACCCCCCATATCGCCGTCACCATTTCCGCGTTGATCGCGACCATTGTGCCGGTCATCCTCATCGCGTTGAAAAATGGGCTGTTCGACATCTATGGCTGGGTGGGCACCGTCGCCACGTTCGGCTTTCTGCTGAACTACCTGCTCATCGCGGTTGCGGCGCCATTCTATCTCAAGCATGAGAAGGAATTGAAGGGTAAACACGTCGTGTTGGCCGTCATCACCGTACTAGTGCTGCTGATTCCCCTGGTCGGCAGCGTGTATCCGCTTCCCGCCATGCCGTATACCCTGTTCCCCTTCATTTTCCTGGGGTGGCTGGTTGCCGGCATTGTCTGGTACGTGATTCGGCAGATCGGATCGAATGTGTCTTCCGATATCACCGAGGAACTCGATGCCGTGCATGCGCGCTACCATGACATTCGCCTACAGGGAGATGGTGAAGGTATCTAATCGCGTTCCAGGAGGACATGCGAGCGAAACGGTCGGGCTTGGAAACGCCCGACCGTTTCGTTATGTCTTTAGTGATGCGAGAGAGCACCGCAATGCCACAAATGCGGAAGCCTGCGGACTCATCGGATGAGTCGTCCGCAGGCTTCTGCAGTTAACCTCGTGACAAATTGATTACCGTTCCGCGACGATGACGCCGAACAGATCTTCAATCAAGGTGAGCGCGCCGTGATATCCGGCATACGCCCGGTCGATCACCACCCGGTTGCCAATGGGATAGGTGACAGAGAGATGGGCGGCGCCGATATTCTTCGCGAATTCCCGCTCCAGGTGGCTGCCGACGACGAAAGCCGGACTGAAGGCGTGGTAGAACTTCTGCCCGCGGTTGCGCGGCCACATTTTCGCGAAATGCCGATTGATTTCCGAAGCATCCGTCTCGAAGACCAGCCGGGGTGTCACCCCCGATGTCAACGCCGCCAATTCCTCGTGATAGTGGGCCTGTTCGTCCTCGTAGAGATCATCGGTAATCACGGTCAGGGACGGCAGCCAGCCCAGGTCATTGGCGAGAAACCGCGTGAGCGCCGTCGCGTAATTGGCATCACCGACCACCACCGCGTACCGCTGTAAATCGAGGTCGTTATACGTATCGGCCAAGCGGTCGATAAAGAAGTAATAGTCGCGTTCTTCCGCGGCCACTACTGCGTCAACACGCGCGGCGTCCAGACCGAGCCGGGCGCTTACCTCACGCAGGAAGCGTGCCATGGCGCTTGGGCCGATGGGCAAGGCCGTGGTAAGGTAGGGGGTACCGTGCACCTCTTCGAACACGCCGGCTGCCGTCACCCCATATCGTGGGGAAACCACCACGTTCAAAGCGGCACGGCCCGCCTGGCGCAGGTCATCCAACGTGGCGCCATCGGTGAAGAAGGTGTTCACTCGCAGACCCAGCTTCTCCAGTGATAACTTCAGGTTATGCAGATTGCCACGCCAGAAGACATCCTGCCCGGGCACGATACCCCACAGATTGATGGACAGCGGATCGGTAGCGTCTTGCCGCTCCACGTAGTGACGGAAGAGCCCCTGCAGCACCAGGTCGTACCCCTTATACCCGTCGCCGCGGAAGCCGCCGGTCTCGACGCCGATGATCGGCGCCTGGTCAGCGTAGTCGCGCACCACGGATTGGATGTCGTCGCCGATCATGTCGGTAGTGCAGCCGGTGACAATGACGTAAAGATCGCCGTCGACAATCTTCAACGTATTGCGCACCTGCTCATCCAGCCGGTCGACGCCGCCGAAGACGATCTCCTGCTCGCCGACATTGGAACTGGGCACCGACATGCCGCCGCAGAAGCCCGCGCCCAGATAGCCGGTGCTGCCATACTGGTTGTAGTAGATGCTCCCGCCGCAGCCCAGGGCCGAGTGGAGAATCGGCACCGCCCCCGGCAGCGCGGTGACGGTCATCACCGCGCCACCCAGGGCGCAAAAGGCCCGCGGCCGTTCGATAAAGGAACTAATAGGGGCCATCGGCGTCTCCCTCCGTGATGTAATGGAAGGCGTGCTCCGCCAGCCATTGGGCCTGATACGGCTGGCGCACATGCTGCTTCAGCCGGTGATTAAAGGTTGGGTTCGCCAACTGGCGCCAGGCCCGGCGCGCGATCTCGAAGGCGCCGGCGTACCCGACATAGGTGTACCCCCCGTGGTAGACGGGGATGGTGGGGATGCCGGTCTTCGCCGCCCACACGCTGTCAGAGGGGTGGCCGAAGTAGATATCCGGCGTCGTTTTGCCGATCAGGTTCACTGACTCGTATGGGTGTACCGTGGCCACGTTGATGATCGGCTCGCGCACCTGGTTGGCCACCAGTTGATCCAGCGCCGTCTCCCCGAATTCATCCCAATGATAGGGACGCACGGCGACGATCTCCATGCCCAACTCCTGTAGCAGGTTGCCCAGCGACAGCGCGCGCACCTCGCCGGCACTGATCATCGCCTTTTTTCCGACGAATGCCGGCGTCAGCGACGCCAGGGCGTCCCGCAGTTCGGCGGTTTCGCGCGCGATGATCTCCTCGGCGATGCTCTCCAGATTGAAGCATGCCGCCACGGCGCGCAACCACTGATTGGTGTTTTCAATGCCGATGGGCATGAAACGCTGTACGAAAGGCACGCCGTATTGCTGTTGCAAGTGTTTTACGAAGTAATCGTCGTGCGTCGGGCAGGTGCTGATGGACAGCGCCGCCTCGGTGACCTTGCGAAAATCGTCCGGGTGGGCCGCACACGGAAATATCTGCACCTCGAGCCCTAACCCGTTGAGCAGGCGCGTCAGTTCCTTCTCGTCTACGGAACCCATGGAGGAGACGTTGAGCAGATTCACCAGCTTGCTGCGCCGGATGCGCTCGCGCGCCACTTCGATATCGTCGACGATGACCGACACGGTCTCCGCCTCCGGGTCCAGCAGGTTGCGGGCGACGGAGTGATAGATTGCGTCATATGCCGTTGCCATGATCTTCGTTTTGAAGCCTTCGCAATGAATCGGCAGTAGGCGTGCCGCCACCTCCGGCTGCAGGCGCGAGGTGACCGCGTCGATGTCATCGCCGATGATGCCGGGTACGCAGCTCGAAATGACGATGATCGCCGACGGGCGATAACGGCGGTCCGCCTGGCGAATCGCCTCCTCCAGCTTCTCCTCGCCGCCGGTAATCACGTCGCGTTCGTTGAGATTCGTCGACAGCCACAGGGTGCCGCGCGGATTCGTGCTGCCACGTGCCATCTGCGTGCCGCGCACGCCGGCGTTCTGCGTATGCCCGGGGCCGCCGCAGCCGATGGCGCCATGCACGATAACCACCGCGTCCGAGATGGTGTTGACGATGGCCGTGCCGGGCAGCAATTGGCAGATCGATCCCTGCCCAAAGCCGCGCTTCGCCTGTTGCAGGCAGCACCCGCCAAACGATTTCTTCAAGCCGCAGCCATCACCACCGTAGACATTGCAGGCGCCCAGACGCTGTTCGCGCTTGGGCGGTACTTTCGCTTCGATATAGCTCATGCTCTCCCCCCTCGACTTGCTGTCAGGCCATTTCCAGGTAGCGGTCGCGCTCCCAATCCGTCACCGCACGGTCGAACAGCGCGACTTCATGCCGGCCAATGCCCAGGTAGTGCTGCAAGAAACGCTCGCTGAAAAACTCGCGCGCCGCCGTACTCCCCGACAACAGCTCAAGCGCCGCATGCAGCGTGCCGGGCAGCAACGCGGCATTGTCATCTAAATAAGCATTCTGCGCGAAGTGGCTGGCGGGCGGTTGCAGCGCGTGGGTGATGCCGTACAACCCGGCGGCGATATTGGCCGCGATGATCAGGTACGGGTTGGCGTCAGACGACCCAGTGCGGTGCTCGATACGGCTCCCCGCGCCGATGCCGAGGAGCGCGCGCGTCGACACCGTGCGATTATCACCCCCCCAGGAGACGTTTGTGGGCGCGAAAGAGTGGTCGCGATACCGCTTGTAGGCGTTCACGGACGGCGCCTCCAACGCCAGGAACTCGCGTGCCGTTGCCAGCAAGCCGGCCAGATAGTGCTGCGCGATGGCGTCATCAGCATCGAACAGGTTCGTGCGCCGCTCCGGGTCCCACAGGCTCTGGTGCACGTGGAACCCGTTGCCGGATTCCTCGCTCCACGGTTTCGGCATGAAGGAGGCGAACAAGCCATGCTGGCGCGCGATCTCCTTCACGGCATGCTTGAAGAGCACCGTCTGGTCAGCGACAGTAAGGGCGTCGCCATATTCCAGGTTGATCTCCACCTGCGCCGGCCCGTATTCCGGGTTGGCTGCCTCGACCGGGATGCCCAGTGCGTCGAGGGCGAGGCGGATTTCGCGCAGGATGAACTCCAGCTCGGTCCCTTTATAGAGCGAGTAGCACTGAATGCCGGCATAGAGCGGCGTGCGCTCGGCACTGAGAAGATAGAATTCTAACTCGGCTCCGATGAGTGGGCGATAGCCCAGCGCGTTGGCGCGGTCAAGCACGCCTTGCAGCACGGCGCGCGGCGCTTCGTCGATACGGTCGCCGTGCTCGGTATACGGCTCAGCGAGCAGGAAGGCGCTACCAGGCCGCCAGGGAACCTCGCGAAAAGTGTGCCACAACGGTTTGGCGACCATATCCGGATAGCCGTTTTCGAAGCTGGCCAGGTCGATGCCCGGGAACACCTCGCATTGGATATCCCAGGCTAATGCCGCTTTGCAGATGACAACGCCGTGATGTGCCGTCTTCAGGAAATGCTTGGCTGGCACCCTTTTCCCGCGCAAGACACCGGGAATATCGGCAAACCCGATTTCCACCGTGTGGATAGCCCGCTCCTGAATTGTGCGCGCGATATCGTCCAGCGTAATCTCCTCCGTTGGTATCGCCGGTTCAAATTCCAGGGGTGAGAGTTGAGTGGTCGTAGTCATGGAATACGCTCCTTGGATAATCTCGAAATGGGAACGATATGCCCCGCCGTGATGAAGGCGGCCACATTCTCCCAGGGAACACTATACGCCAGGTCGCATCCCGGCAGCAGGATAAAACCCTCCGCGTCGGACACCGCCTGCCGGCAGCGGTGTACCGCGTCACCGACCTGCGCCGGTGTACCGAATTCTAAGATAGCGACCGGGTCGACATTCCCGGCGATGCAGAGACGGGAGCCGACCAACGCCACGGCACGCCGGAGATCGACTTTCGCATCCAGTGAGATGCCGTCGATGCCGATGTCAGGGAGTTGCGTCAGACGATCCGTGATATCACCGCAGATATGTAACAACGACACCTTGCCGGACTGGCGTATTACCGTGATCACCTGCTGCAAGGATGGGGCGGCGAAGTCATTAAAATGGCGTGGAGAGATCACATCCCCCGAGGCGGACGGATCAGCGATAAATATGCCGTCAACACCGTCGATAGCCAGCATGCGCAGGAAATAACCGAGCACGATCTCACTGACGCGCGCTAACGCCTCATGCACAAAGAGCGGATCACGATACAGCGCGCGTGACAGTCGTTCCAACCCCAACAATTGCCCGACGATGGTAAAGGGGGCGCGACCGCTGGGAAGGATCAGCCGCGTGCCACGATTTTGCCCGGCAAGGAGACGCACGCTCTCAAACAGATACTGCACGGCATCGTCTTGCCACACCTTTCGTGGATCGAGCGCGTCTAAATCTGACTGCGCTTCCAATACACCGGTCACGATTTGTGGGGCGCCTTTCCGGTCAAACACCACCTCGCTGCCCAGGGCACGGGCGATGAGGGCTGTCGCGCCCGCGCCGGGCATGATAATGTCGGCATCGAGTTGCGTGTGCACCTCGTGGTAGATGCGTGCCGTCTCCTCGGCCTTACCGATAATGTCGTGCAGTGTGCGTTGCTGTTGGTGCACCGGCCAGCTACCCCCCAGGCTGATGCCGACCGGCACGCGCGAGACGGGTTGGCGCAACAGCGCCTGTAAGGCGTTGTTGTGTGCCGGATATGGTGTTGTCGCAATCGGGCTTGTCATCATGCAACTCGTTTATCCATGGGAAAAGGTCTCGACGCGGTGCGCGTAGAGTTGGTCGGCCAGATCCTCGCCGCCGGGAATGCCGCAGGCATCCGCACGGCAATGCCGGCAGTGACGAAACACCGGCAAATACACCTCAGCGGCGGCACGCACCGTATTCAGTAAGCGGCAATCAGGCGCCGGAATGTGTGCCAGTTCATGTTGCGGAATGAGCGGGATGATGTTGTAAATCGTCGCGCCCAGTGCCGCCACGGCTTTTGCTACCTCTGGCAGGTGTGTGTCATTGATACCGGGGATCAACACGCTATTCACTTTCACAACCAGGCCCGCTTCCGCGGCGCGGGCGATGCCGGCAAATTGTGCCTGCACCAGCGTTTCGGCGGCGTCGATCCCCGTCATCCGCTGCCCGTTAACGACAATGCCGCCATTGATCTGTGCCAGCGTAGGCGGATCGATGGCATTGACCGTCACCGTCAGCGTTTTCACCCCAACGGCCACGAGCTCATCAATGTGATCGGCGAGGCGTAGCCCATTGGTGCTTAAGCAGCCAATCAAGTCAGGATATTGCGCATGCACCAAGCGTAATGCCTGTAACGCATGCGGAGTCGCGAGTGACTCACCCGGTCCAGCGATGCCGACGACGGTGATAGAGGGGCATAGCTCGAGGGCATGTTCCACAACACTGACGGCCTCCTCCGGAGTAAGCAACACCTGGCTCACGCCCGGACGGACATCCGTCGTGTTGAATTCGCGCCGGCAGAAGCGGCAGCCGATATTGCACGCGGGACTCACCGGCAGATGGATGCGACCATGCTTCGCGTGCGCGTCGGCGTTGAAGCAAGGATGGCGCTTCACCAGATGCGCGAATGTATCCTGTGCGGTTGTCTCGGTTCCAGCTACCATATCACATACCTTACCGGTCGGAATACTATGTGTCAGCAGCATTATAGGTACTCGACTGCGCCGTGTCAATACCCATGAATACGCATTGGGTCGTAATACGATCTCATTTGCCCCCAGTGAGCTTTGTATCACTGGGGCTTGACAGTCGTATCGCGTGTTAGCTATACTTTCAGCATACTATGCCGCTCGGAATTATAGGAAGTGGGGAAGGAGGTGCAGCGTTGAGAGTTCATCACGCGTTCTACTGTCACCGGCGAAGGCTGTTGCAGTTCCAGTCGGTGCCACTCATGGCACACGTATCACATCGTAATCGCTAGAAGGAGCAACTCCCATGAAATACCGAATCCTGACTCTCACGCTGTTTGCGCTGCTGGCGCTGCCCAGCATATTGCTCGCGTATCCGACGTCACTGAACGTCATCCCCTCCGCCGACATTCTGCCGGCGGGTTCGATCCGCATCGGGTATGAGACGGACGGCCATACCCAGCCCTTCGCTGATGGTCGCACGCAGTATCTGTATACACAGATTGGCATCCGTGACCGTGCCGAAGTGGGGGTAGACCTGTATGATATCGGTGGCGCCAAGACGCCGGTCTTCAACGCCAAGGTGCTGCTGCATAAAGAGGCGCCGATCATTCCCGAACTCTCCGTTGGGATCAACGGCGTCCAGAACGGCGTCAGCCCGGCGTATTACATCGTCGGCACGAAGAACATCGGCCCGTTGGGGCTCCATGCCGGTGCGGAAACCCAGGCGGATCAAACCTGGGCGCTGCTCGGGGCCTATTACGCCGTGACCCCCAAGCTCTATTTGCTGACCGACTACCAGAGCGGCACGGGACGGCAAGGCACCCTGGGCGCCTTTTACTACATCACACCGGATCTGGGCGTGAACCTGTACTACGCCAAGAATAACACCGACAGCAAGAACGACTATGTCGGCCTGTATGTGGGCTATACCTTCTCAGCCACGAAACCGGACAAGAAATAACGCCTCCCCGTACATCCCCGCGCGCCACCGCCCGGCGCGCGGGGACACGCTTCAGGAGCAACAGTATGCATGCAAAAGCACGTCTTTTATCCGTCACGGGTCGCCAGGCCGTCGACCGTCCCCCCGTGCTCTGCACCGGGGGCATGATGAACGCCGCCATCGTCGAGGTGATGACACGTAGCGGCCACACCTTACCCGAAGCCCACCATGACGCCACCCTGATGGCCGCGCTGGCCGCCGATGTGGCGCGGGAGACGGGATTCGAAAATTTCGGCATTCCCTTTTGCATGACGGTCGAAGCGGAAGTATTGGGCAGTGCCGTGGATTTTGGGTCGCTGACCTGCGAGCCGAAGATAATCACCGAGCGGTACCCCACTGTGGATGCGGTCGCATTTGCCCCCGTCCAGAGTCTACTCACGCAAGGGCGCATTCGCGTCGTGGCTGGCGCAGCGCACTTACTGGCCACGCAATACCCGGAGACGCCGATCATCGGCAGTCTTACCGGACCGATCAGCACCGCCGCGTCGATGGTCGACCCCATCACCTTCTTCAAAGAGCTGCGCAAAAAACCGGAAGCCGCCCATCGCCTGCTGGCATATGTGACGGAATTTCTCGTGGCCTATGCACGGGTCCTTATCGAGGCCGGCGTCACGATCATCGGCATCGGCGATCCCACCGCAACCGGCGAAATCCTTGGGCCCAAAATGTTCAGTGCTTACGCCGTGCCCTACTTGAACAAACTCATCGCCGGCATTCATGACGCCGGCGTGCCGGTGTTGCTGCACATTTGCGGCGACATGAACACGGTGCGCTCGCTGATTCCCACGCTGCATGCTGATGCCATCAGCACCGACGCGATGGTCAATCTGCGCGAATTAAAAGCGGATTATCCGCAACTCATCACCATGGGAAACCTCAGCACGTTCCTCCTCGAATCCGGATCGACAGCAGAGATTGTGCGCCACACACGCCGCCTGCTGCGTGATGGGATTGACATTCTGTCACCGGCCTGCGGGTTGAGCACGTCGACATCGCTGTCACATATTCAGGCGTTTACCCGCACGGCGAAAGGTGAGGGGTGACATGCCGGTCATTACCTTTTTTCCCGGTCCCACTCCGGTAGAGGTTGCGCCTGGCACGACGATCCTCGAGGCGGCGCGCCTGGCGCATCTGGTCATCGAGTCACCCTGTAACGGCATCGGCACCTGCGGGAAGTGCCGGGTGCAGATCGACCAGGTAGATGCCCACATGCTTTCGATCCATGGAAAACATCATTTATCAGTAGCGGAAACCGCACAGGGATGGGTATTGGCCTGTCAGGCGTCAATACAGGGTGATATCAGCGTACAATTGCCTACGACGACTTCGCAGGCGTTAAATATCCTGCAAGACGGGCATACCCTCGATATCCCTATCACCCCCGCCGTCGGCAAGCGGTATGATGCCACATCCGGGGAGACTGTGGTCTTCGTGACTGGGCGTGAGATCACCCGAGAATACGGTGATTCGACGGCATCCCTCTACGGAGTAGTGGTGGATATCGGCACAACCACATTAGTGGTCGCCTTCATCGATTTACAGACGGGACAGGAACTGGCGGCACACTCGGCGTTAAATCCGCAAAGCCTGCACGCGCAGGATGTGCTGTCCCGCATCAGTCTGGCCGTGACAACGGAGGGATTACGGCTGCTCCATGGATTGGTGATCGACGAGATCAACCGCGGGATTCGGGCAGTGTGCACACGGACCGGTATCCCGCGGGAGTCCATCTATGAGGTAGTGTTCAGCGGCAATACCAGCATGCTGCACCTGGCGACCGGTACCGATCCCTCGACCCTCGGTAAATATCCCTATCGGTCACGTATTGTCGGCGACGAATATCGCGACGCAGCCGCGACCGGCCTGGCCATCGCGCCGGGTGGAGTCGTCTATCTGCCCCCCATCATTTCCGGCTTCGTCGGTGCGGATATTACTGCAGGCTTGCTCGCGTCTCAACTCCACCGGGCTACTGATACCGTCCTCTTTGTGGATATCGGCACCAATGGCGAGATGGCCCTGGCACACGGAGGACGGCTGATCGCCACATCAACCGCGGCGGGACCTGCCTTTGAAGGCATGAATATCACGCATGGGATGCGGGCAGGCCATGGCGCGATTGATACATTTGCGATTCGAGAGGATGGCACGGTGTCCCTGACGACCTTGGGGCAGGCGCCGGCGCAAGGCATCTGCGGCAGCGGGCTGGTGGATATCGTCGGCGCACTGGTGGCGCATGGAGCCATCACCTCACCGGGACGTTTCGCAGCGCCGGATGATCCCACGCTGTCCTCGGATATACGCGCGCGGTTATTCCAGCGGGAGGGCAAGACGGTCTTCGACCTTGCCGATGGGGTATGGCTCACCCAGAAGGATATCCGGCAGGTGCAACTGGCAAAGGGGGCGATTCGCGCGGGCATCGATGCTTTGCTGCGGCATGCCGGCATACCTGCGGCAGCGGTCGACCGCGTGTTGATCGCCGGCTCGTTCGGCTACCATCTCCGCGCGCAAAGCCTACTGGATCTGGGGTTGTTGCCACCGGAGTTTACCGGCAAGGTAGCCTTTATTGGCAACACGTCGAAAACCGGTGGGCAAGCCTTGTTAATCAACCAGCCGTCACGCGCGGAGATGCAGCAGGTGGTCGGCGCTGTCGAATCGGTAGAATTGGCGGATGCCCCGGAGTTCCAGCAGCATTTCGTCCGCTGCCTGGGCTTTGAGGAAGGCTATCGACGCGGGTGGGTGACCGCGTGACGATGACCCACCCGCGATGACGCACCTATTCCTGGAAGAGCGCCGTACTCAGGTAGCGTTCACCGGTGCTGGGGAACACCGTCACGATGACTTTGCCAGCATTCTCCGGTCGTCGGGCAATGGCCAACGCCGCAAACGCCGCCGCGCCGGATGAGATGCCCACCAGGACACCTTCTTCCCGCGCCAACCGCCGCCCCGTCGTGATGGCTTCATCGTTCTTCACCGTGAAGACTTCATCCAGAATATCCACATTGAGCACTTCAGGTACGAAACCGGCGCCAATCCCCTGGATTTTATGTGGTCCGGGACTGCCGCCGGACAGCACCGGGGAGTCGAAGGGTTCCACGGCGATGATTTGCACCTCGGGTTTTCGGGCTTTCAGCACTTCGCCGACCCCGGTGATGGTGCCGCCGGTGCCGACGCCTGCCACGAAAATATCCACCGCGCCAGCGGTTTCCGTCCAGATCTCCTCAGCCGTGGTGCGGCGGTGAATCTCCGGATTGGCCGGATTACGGAACTGCTGGGGGAGGAATGCACCAGGTATCTGGGCCGCCAACTCCTCGGCCTTCCGGACCGCGCCGCGCATCCCTTCGGCGCCCGGCGTCAACACCAGTTCGGCGCCATAGGCTTTGAGGAGGGTACGGCGCTCCTGGCTCATGGAATCCGGCATGGTGAGGATGAGGCGATAGCCCCGCGCCGCGGCCACCAGTGCGAGACCGATGCCCGTGTTGCCGCTGGTGGGTTCGATAATAACGGTGTCCTGGTGAATGATACCTCGGTCCTCACCATCCTTGATCATTGCGTAGGCGATGCGGTCCTTCACGCTGCCACCGGGATTGCGGCTTTCCAGTTTGGCATAGACATCCGCCACCGCGCCAACCGTGACGCGAGACAATTTTAATAAGGTCGTTGTGCCGATGGCCTGGGTGAGTGTAGTCACCGCAGTGCCGTCTTGTAGAGTACTCATCTCATGAAGCCTCCCATTGATTCAGATGCCAGCAGCAACTTGCTGAACGGCGTTCGTTTCCAACGCCAGCAGGTGGTCCGCCCACTTCGCCGCCCATTCCCGCAGGGCTTGTGCCTCCAGCGGCGTGGGCACACGGGACTCGGTATGGGTGATGATACGCTCCGCGAGGCGTCGATAGATACTTGCCTGCTCGGAGGCGGGGGCAGCCTCGATGGTGGTCTTCCCCTGTAATTCGCTATGGGTCACCGTCACGGAACGCGGCACATACGCCATCACCTGCGTGTGGGTCTGCGCTACGAAGTCGTCGATGATCTCACGCGCATAACTGGCATTCATCGAATTGGCGATGAGACCACCCAGCAACGCGCCCCCCGTGTTGGAATATTTCTGGATGCCTTTGAACAGGTTGTTCGCGGCATAGATGGCCATGAAGTCGGCGGACGAGACGGTGAAGACGTGCTGGGCAATACCCTCACGAATCGGCACGGCGAATCCACCGCAGACCACGTCTCCGAGCACGTCATATACGACAATGTCGAGATCGAGCGCCTCAAAGATGCGCTGCTGCTTGAATACCTCGACAGCCGAGATGATGCCACGTCCCGCGCACCCGACGCCAGGCGCCGGGCCACCCGCTTCGACGCAATAGACACCGGCGAACCCTTCGAAGATCAGGTCATCGGCCTTCACCTTCCCCCGTTCACGCAGGGTATCCAGCACGGTGGGGATGTATTGCCCGCCCCGCAGCGTATTGGTCGAATCGCTTTTAGGGTCGCACCCGAATTGCATTACGCGATAACCGGCATCCGCGAGCGCCGCGGTAATATTCGACGTGGTGGTGGATTTCCCGATGCCACCTTTGCCATAAATGGCGACTTGCTTGATGACTTTCGTGCTCACGAGTTACCTTCTTTCTGACAGGCGCGCTGAAACGGAATGGATTGCACGACCCGCTGCAGGGCTTGATCGATCTCATCATGGATCACCACCACGTGCAGTCCGGCGGCGATGACGGCTTCATGGGCCCCCGGCCCGATCCGGGCCACCACCACGAACGGACAATCCTGGATGGCGGCAATACTGCGCGACAAGGCGTCATCATGCTCGTCCGGGTCAGCCTGGCATGCCGGTACGTTGGTACGGGTGTCCAGCAGGTGCACTGACCCGTCACGATACGCGTAGACGAGAAACTGCGTCGCACCACCGAAGTGCTGCGTGATAGTGCGTCCTGGATGACTGGCCACGGCGATGCGCATTCCAATCCCCTTGTGTCATTCCTACTATTCCGGTCTGAATAGTAGTTCGTTTCCAGTATACTTGAGAAGGCCGTCACTGTCAATACTTCATCGGCGACGAAGCTTCCACGTGTGCTCGGTGCACAGGAGGCAAAAAAGGAGCGAGTCGACTGACTCGCTCCGTGGTGCATGGCGGCTATCTACTGAGCCTATGTGCGATCTTCAACGCCGCGGCTCTCCCCGCAGCATCCATCAGGCGGACCAAACAACGCGCCGTATATTGCCGAGGCAAAGCACCATTGGGTAAGACCAGCGATGGCGGCGAACGTGATGATGAAGCAGGAGGGGATGTAGATCAAATAGGCGTTATGGGTGAAATAGCCGGCCCCGCACAGCAGATACATCATCGCGCCGATGGTACAGCCGAAACGGCGCGGTGTGCCATGGGGTGGGATGGGACCACGCCCGATTATTGGCATGATCAGCACGTTATACAGACGATCATACACACTGCGGTCAGTCATCCCCCCGGTCAGGGTCATGAACCCGAGCAGGAGAAAATACCAGCCATTGCCCCACACAAGGCCCAATACGCCGCAACAGGCGCAGGCAAGTGGCGTCCACCGTGCCAATCCTGCGATGCGTGGCATGCCATCGAGTACCGTGCTGGGAAACCCCTGTGACAACAGCAATTGCCGAGTTTTTCCCGTCACCATCACCAACCTCGCACAGCCAGTCGTTCCGCTTCAGGGATCGTATTCATCTCCAGCCCGCGCATCGGCTCTCCCAGCCCCGCGGAGACTTCCGCCAATATCTCCGGTCGATCAAAGTAGGTCGTCGCCGTCACCATCGCTTTGGCGCGTCCCGCGGGATCGGAGGATTTGAAGATGCCGCTGCCGACAAACACGGCTTCAGCGCCGAGTTGCATCATGAGGGCTGCATCGGCAGGGATCGCCACGCCGCCGGCGGAGAAGTTCGGCACTGGCAGCTTGCCGTGCTCGTGGATGAACTGAACCAGATCGTAGGGAGCGCCTAGCTCTTTTGCCACCATCATCAACTCGTCTTCACGCATGCCCTGGATGCGGCGCATCTCACTCATCACGGTACGCATATGGCGCACGGCTTCGACGATGTTCCCGGAACCGGCTTCCCCTTTGGTGCGGATCATCGCCGCGCCTTCCCCGATGCGACGGAGCGCTTCGCCCAAATCTCGGCACCCGCACACGAACGGCACTTTGAAAGCATGCTTGTCGATATGGTAGCGGTCATCGGCGGGGGTCAGCACTTCGGATTCGTCGATGAAATCGACTTCCAGGGCTTGCAGGATTTGCGCCTCCGCGAAGTGGCCGATACGCGCCTTGGCCATCACTGGGATCGAGACCGAGGCCTTGATCTCTTTGATCATCGCGGGGTCACTCATGCGCGCCACGCCGCCTTGCGCGCGGATATCCGCCGGCACGCGCTCCAACGCCATCACGGCGACCGCGCCGGCCTCTTCGGCGATTTTGGCCTGCTCCGGATTCGTGACATCCATAATGACGCCGCCGCGCAACATTTCCGCTAACCCGACCTTGGTTCGCCAGGTAGATCGTTCAGACATGATCGAGATACTCCTTCACAAAATAACCGATTTTACACCGCCTGGAATGCCGCAGTCGAGAGATAACGGTCACCGCTATCGGGAAAGACGGTGACGATCAGCTTGCCGGCGTTTTCTGGTCGATTAGCGACCTGGACGGCGGCCCAGGCTGCCGCGCCGGACGATAAGCCGACGAACAAGCCTTCCTGGCGTGCCAGGGTGATCGCCATTTGAATGGCATCATCCGAGGGGACCAGCATCACTTCATCGATGACGCTCCGGTTTAAGACGGTGGGGATAAATCCCGCGCCGATGCCTTGAATGGGGTGTGGTCCCCGTCGCCCTTCCGTCAACATCGGAGAGGCCTGTGGTTCAAGTGCGATCACCTGAATCCGCGGATTCATCTCTTTCAGGAATTGTCCCGCACCGGTGACCGTCCCCCCGGAGCCAACCCCGGCGATGAAGATATCGATCTGCCCTTCGGTGGCCCGCCAGATTTCCGGTCCGGTCGTCAGGCGGTGAATGGTCGGGTTGGCGGGATTATCAAATTGTTGCAATTGGAGATAGCGGGAGTCGGAGGCTGCCAGCTCATTCGCCCGGCTTATGGCACCGGACATCCCTTCACTTGCGGGTGTAAGCTCAAGGGTGGCGCCCAGGAGCTTCAACACCTGGCGTCGTTCTTGCGAAAAGGACTCCGGCATCACGAGCGTGAGTTGATAGCCACGGGCGGCGCAGACCCAGGCCAGCGCAATACCGGTGTTGCCGCTAGTGGGCTCGACGAAGATGGTCTCGGAAGTCACCAGGCCGGCGCGTTCCGCTGCCTCGATCATCGCGACCCCAATGCGATCTTTCACGCTACTGGCAGGATTGAACATCTCCAGTTTGGCTAAAATCGTCGCGGTGTTGGCGCCAACCACACGGTTGAGACGCACGAGGGGGGTATTACCGATGAGTTTTGTCGCATCATGGGCGTAATCCATGGGTCATCCTTTCAGACACCGCAGCGGTCAGATGTTGAACATTAACACGGTGTTCATTTCTTTGGCGCGTTGTCGCTCGACCAGGCTGGCCAGGCTGATATTCGCAAACACCTGGATCAGGGCCTGACTGGCCTCTTCCCAAATATCGACCAACGCACATTGCTCAGGATGGCTGCAACACCCCACTCCCGTTGGGCATTCCGAGAGGACGAGTGGGCCTTCCAATACTTCGATAATATCGGCCAAGGAGATATCGGCAGCAGGACGCGTCAGCACATACCCGCCATGTGAGCCTCGGGTAGCCGTGACCAGGCTGGCCTTGCGCAACAGCACCATGAGTTGTTCCAGATAGGTGGCCGGTAAATGTTGCCGCTCGGCAATTTCTTTCACCATTAACGGGCTTTGCCCGTCACTGAGCGCGAGTGCCAACATGGCACGGACGCCATATGTTGAACGTGTTGATAGCTTCATCGCAGTAACCTCTGTTGCGCAACTCTCAGGAAAGAGCAACGTTCAAGCAAAGTAGTTCGCTCGGAAGGGTCAACATGAGTATAGATTTGATGCCCCGATATGTCAATATCGCCATTAGCCAGGCCTTCATTTTGGCATCTTTGACCGACTCAACCCCGTGACCTTACTGAAACTCATGTTGACAGCAATGTATTCCGACATGTAAACTTGTAATCGAGATGCCGGTCTGGGAATCGGTCGCTTCTGATCTGTGCAAGGGAGAAACCGTCATGTCTGATACGAAAATCACTCTGTATGCGGCGCTGTCCGATGCCGTAGTGGAGATGGATGAGGAACGAGCCATTACAACAGCGCAGCAGGTCGTTGCGCAACACTTCGACGCCTATGAGGCGATAGCCGAAGGCTTGGCGCCTGGGATGGCACGCGCCGGGCAGTTATTCGAAGAGGATGAATACTTTGTTCCGGAACTCTTGCTCTGCGCGGATGCCATGTATGCGGGGATCAACGTCTTGCAGCCGCATGTATGCCGGGAAGACGTCCCACAACAGCAGACCGTCGTGATCGGGGTGATTGAAGGTGATACGCACGATATCGGGAAGAATTTAGTGAAGCTGATGCTCGCCTCCGCGGGATTTATCGTCATCGACCTGGGGCGCGATGTGCCGCCGCAACGCTTTGTGGAGACCGCCAGAGAATCCGGGGCTGTCCTGATCGCCCTCTCAACGCTGATGACGACGACCATGGACGGCCTCGCTGAAGTGATTCGCCTCCTGGAGCGCAACAAGGAACGCGACCAGTATAAAGTGATGGTCGGCGGCGCGCCGATCTCGCTGGCCTTTGCCAAAAAAATCGGCGCGGATGGGTACGCTCGCGATGCCTCGGAAGCGGTGCGTCTCGCACGGCAGCTAGTCGGGCAAGCCGTCGCACATACCGGGTAAGCTGACTTGTATCACGCAATTGAGCGCGCACGAAGGACAACTCCATGACTCATGACGCACAGACAGCATTTCATTTTGATGTTCCACACGACCGCCGGGACACTTATAGCCAGAAATGGATGAACCTTCCCACGACGGATTGCATCGCCATGTGCCTGGCGGATATGGATTTCCAGGCGCCGCAGGCCGTCACCGACGCGTTTGCCGCGCGCGTCGCACATGGCATCTATGGCTATACGCATTATCCGGACGGATTGACGCAGCACATCACCGCATGGGTACAGCGCCGGTACTCCTGGTCGGTCGCGGAGGAGTGGATCGCGATGAATGTCGGGGTGGTGGCCTCCCTGTGTACCATCATCCGTGCCCTCACCCAGGAAGGCGACCGTGTCATCATTCAGACACCGGTCTATACACCGTTCTTCACCTCGATCCGCAACAATCAGCGGGTCGTCGTCGAGAATCAGTTAGTACTGGAAGACGGTCACTACCAGATGGATTTCGACGCGCTGGAAGCGCAGGCGCGCAGCGCCAAACTGCTCATTCTCTGTAATCCCCATAACCCGGTGGGACGCGTCTGGACTCGCGAAGAACTGACCCGTGTAGGGGAAATCTGCCTGGCGCACGGCGTCACCATCGTCTCCGACGATATCCATTGCGACTTCGCCCTGTCGCGACCATACCAGGCGTTGGCAGCGCTGGACGACGCCTTCGCTCAGCAAAGCATCACCTGTCTGGCCGCCAGTAAAACCTTCAATATCGCCGGTCTGGATACGTCCTATGAGATTATTCCCAACCCGGATTTGCGGGAAAAGATCGCACGCGAGAAAGCCGGTCGGGGGATTAGCAAGCCCAATATGTTCGGCTTGCTCGCGTTGGAACAGGTCTATCAACATGGTGATGCCTGGTTGGAAGCATTGTGCGCCTATTTACGCGCCAGCCATGCCTTGTTGCACGCGCATCTCGATCCGCTGGAACAGGTCCGCTGTACCACACCCGAAGGCACCTACCTGGCCTGGCTCGATTGCCGGGCCTATGGGCGCACCAGCCGGGAATTGTGCGACTATCTGCTGCAGACCGCGCGTGTGCGCCTGACCCCCGGCCGCATCTTCGGCGCCACTGGCGAAGGATTCCTCCGGTTGAATTACGGCACGGACCACACAACATTACGCACGGGTCTGGAGCGGATCGCTGAAGCGTTCTCTGCACTGGCCCCGGCGTAAGAGGAGCCGCTTAAATATGTCGAACGCCCAACCGTGGCAACACTCCGTCCATCGCATGGCGACCAATATCCGTCACCGCGTGCTCGAACATACCATTCGAAACGATGGCGGCTACCTCAGTCAGGCCTGTTCCGCCGCGGAATTATTCGCATACTCTATCAGCGCATTTTGCGCCTGGGACCGCTCAGCGAGCCACCCGTAGTATCAATAGCACCAGCATCATCACCAGCACGACGCCAACTCATATCTGACGATTATCTGGAAGCCCCTGACGATTATCTGACGATTCAGTGCGCACCGCACTCGTCGAGGAAATGGCCAGTATCTCGCCCGCCTGAAAGTGCCCATCTGACGATTACGGCTTTTCATCTGACGATTATCTGACGATTACGCAAATGTCACCAGCACATAGCTGGTCGAACGGCCTTTGCCCAGTCTGCGGGCGATCCCAAGCTTCATGAGTAGTTCAAAATCACGCGTTGTCGTATCTCGCGTCACTGCAAATGCGGTTTCACAGAGGCGGCTGGTCAACCGTTGCCCCTCCTGCAACATTATGACCATCTGTCGCTGGCGATCATTCAGTTGCGCCTCGGCTGCCGGCGTCACGAGCAAGCGAACCTCGGGTACCGTGATCAGATCGATGTTCTCGCCGGGACCGCGAAAGGTCACCTGGAAGTATCCGGTATCAGTACCGAGTAGGGGTTCCGGCAAGCCATGGTTCAACATTTGTTCGCGCATGCGTCGGAAGCCGCTGCCACGTTCCTCGATTCGATGGAAGTAGGACAGGCACTGGGCCAGGACAGGGTTGCGCGAACACGGACGATATCTTCCCTTGCGCAAAATTGGCAGAGTAAGCGGTTCGGGGGGCATGCCGGGACTGAGTACTGTCACGCGGTCGGCGAAGACTTCGAGAATTATCTTGCGCCCAGCGTCTTCGTAAAGCCGATGCGCCACGGCGTTGACCAGCGCCTCTCTGAGCGCCTCCTCAGGGTACTCATCAAGACGCACACGGTTCAGTCCGACGATACGCATCGGATGTCGGGTATTGCGATTAATGAACGCAATGGCGCGGTCGATGGCCAATGGCATCGGCCCGCGGATATCTTCATGATCACGCGGGGTACTATCAGGTTCCGAGCCGCGGTAGACGTCGGCCATGATGCGACATTGTGGGAACACCGCCGAAGGGTCTTTCGCCAACAGCACGATGCCCGCCGCGGTGGCGTAATGCTCGCCGGTGTCCGGGTCCGTCCAGACCAAGCCGCGTTGCAACACACCAGCCAGCAGGTCCGCGTCGGACAGCTCCTCGGGTCGCCGCTCTTCAGCTACGGCAACCATTCGTCGAGCGACATCGTGATCAACCTCACTCCATTTCAGACGCGTGAAGGACTGCGATTCGAAGCTGGATGTGGCGTCTATGGTCTGCTGGGCGACTTCATCCTCATCGGTGGTCGGGGCGAGACCGAAACGCTCGCGTAGGAGTTCGACCAGCGCTTCACGGACTTCTTTCTGCAGTTCAACGACCGTGTTGAAGCGCTTATACTTGGGGCCATCACCATCAAGCTCGGTGATGAGCTGCATCGTCCCGTCTTCTCTATCCTGTTTGCGGTCGCCTTTAATGAAGGCGAGCACTGGCAACCCCAATTCCTTTGCGCGGCGATACTCTCGGTGAGTGATGGATACTCCATCGACCTGCGAGCCGTATTGGCTCCCGATAATCAACAGATACACACGGCACTCTTCTAACTTGGCCAGGCAACCTTCGATGGCCTTAACCGGAGACGCCGGCTCAAACTCGAAGAGTACCGGAGCGCAGTGGGCGACCAGGAAGGCATCCGTGTTCAGCAGGTTCTGGATAATGGCGCGCTCGTCTTCGAGTTCCTTCTGGACTGAACTCACAAAGACACGCAGTTTATCGCTCATAACGGCTCCCCTGCTCGCGCCAGACGTTCGGCAAAATCATAGTTCGCGCTCGTCCCCCCGAAATCCGGCTCGCACTGGGGGGGGCGGTTAATATTGTATCCGATGCGTGCCGTCTGGCACAAACTCGACGATAGCCAGGATGAAATCGTCGGGTTTATTGGGCGAATAGAGAATCTCGTTGCGGGTGACGGTGATAGTGTCTGTGCCGCTGACGCACCCCTTCACCTCGATGAAGCGCAGGCGCCCAGTGCTGGGTATGCGGCTTTCGATGTCGTAATCAAGCTTTTCCGTCTCGCGTCTGTCGGCTCAAATCCCAGACCGCGCTCGATTTCCATCACGATGTCCCGCGCTCGCGCGACGGCGGCCTGAGTATCCACCGCGGCGCGGGTCCACGGCAGCGGCGTGCCCGACAAGGCAGCGAGCAACCCGGCAGGCACAATGGGCATGTCACCGAGGACGACCGGGACCACCATGCGCACGGATTTTCTTAAGACCATTTTTTCATCACGGCCATTCAGACAAAGTGTTACTATATCTGGATAAGTAGTAGCATTGTGTCTGATGTGGTGTGAAAAATCAAGTCTGCAGCCAGCCAACGTCGACTAAACCATTTTGGGCAATGCGGTTCAAGTGGTAGTTACACAGGTGCTCTCCCCTGGTGATATGTTTATTTTGCGGCGAAAATTTGGTTATCACGAATTACCGCAGTAAGTTATATACAGCACAACTGTCCGAAAATGAGGCACACAGGAAAAACTGAAGATGACACCGCCCGAACCACAGACAGGAGAAAGATTGGTATTCTTTGCAATCTTTTCACCTCTCTCGTCCACAGTTTTATGAGGCGAAAACAATATATCTGCATTTCGCGTATTAGTTTTTGTCAGTATCGAATGCTCTACCATGCAAAACAAGCGTTTGCCTTTCAGGTGGTCTCCTGGAAGGCAAACGCTTTTTCCTGCTGGCATTCAATGCGGTGCTTGCGATTACTTCGTGCGAATACTTCGAAGGCCTGCCGCGCACCATTCACCAGATTCTCTATTGCCTGTGCGCAGGCTACTCCCCCAGCCCCCACTGCAATCCATTCGACGGTACCTTCATGAAGTAGGGGTGGAAAGTCAAGCTGTTGTCCTTGGTGGCGCTGCGGCCACGCCCCCGCGCAATGCCTTGTGCCGGGCATTGGAAGGCCAGGTTGAATGTGGCGCCGGCTTTTGGGGTGAATTTCGCCAGCTCCGACCACGGGATGGCCGCCTCGTAGATGGTGACGTCACCCTCGCGCTTCACCACGGTATTGCTACCCTTCGGTTCGCAGAAGGCGATGGCCGGATCGGTCGGGCGCGGACAGCGCGGCAGATCGTGGATGCGCGGCATGCCCGGCACGTAGTAGCGCCAGCATTCCGCGCCGCCGTCAGTGGTGGCATAGAGGGCATATTCATAATCGGTATCCGGTTGCGCTGTGTAGCCAGCCGGCACGGGATGCACCTGCGCGAGTTGTGAGTCACCCAGGCCAAAGCCGAAGCCCAGTTGCAGACTGTCGCCGTAGGCAGGCATGACATCACCATCCCATGGACTATTGCGATAGGTATACGACAGCACGCCGGTGCCGAAAAAGTCGTCGTCCTTCTTGGTCGATTGCCGCAGGATGGGCACAAACTTCGGCGTACGCACACGGGCGGCAATGTAGAAGTTCCGGTCATCCCATTTGGTGCGGATTTCCGCCACCATGCCGGTGCCGTCCACAGCCTTGATCTCGTCGAGCTTGTGGATGTACCAGGTGGCGAAGGTGGTATCCAGCTTCTGCGCCGCGCCGGGCACGATGAGGGGCAGGGCATCCTGCCAGTCATCCAGGTTGCCGTCGATGGTGGGCGTGCCGCGTGTCGCGCAGGCCACATGGACCACTTCACTGCAGGAGGCCGTGCCTTGCGGGCTGTCGAACGTCACGGCGATGCGATAGCCGTTGCCCGCATTCGGCGTGCAGGCGCCGAGGGTGGCCGGTACCGTCAGGCGCTCGCCGGGTTTCAGGGCGACGGGGAACGTGGTTTGCGCCAGCGCCAGGCCATCCGACGTATTCACCGTCACCGTGCCCGTCACCGGCATCGTCAGCACATTATGGAGGGTCAGCGGCAAGGTCTGGCCCGCGTGCAACGGTGCGGTGAAGTCGTTCAGCACCATTTCCACCGGGGTGACGCCGGTCATCACGCCTTTCGCCAGGCGTTTCTCGATGTCGGCGGCGTTCTTCCCCGGCATCTGCAGCCAGATGGCTACTTCGCGCAGGGGCAGGGTCAACTTCCCCTTCACGGTGGCGATGGGATTGCCGAAGACGTCGAAGGCCAACAGCTTCTTATCCGCATTGGGGATCACGAAGGTCCCGTCGACGGTGATCTGGTTGTAGAGCGGCGCCACGTCTGTTTCCGTGGCTTTTTCGTTCCCCGTCAGCATGAAGACCGCGTCCGTGCCCGTGCCATATTGGAAGACCCACGGCAGGTGATCCAGGAAGACCACGCGCGTCAAAGGACGCTCGCCGATGAAGTACAGCGCCGTCGACAGCCCGGACGCCGTCGGTGTGGGTTGCCAGCGCATGCCGTGATCCCAGGTCATGTAGGCGTTGTGATTGGGCGTTACTTTCCACTGTCCTGCCGCGAGAAATTGGGAGAGGACTTGGCCCTGGCGGGTCTCGGATTGTCCCATCCAGGTTTCGGACTCCAGACTCGGTAGGTTGCCGTGGGCTTTGCCCCACTGCGGACCGAAACAGGCCGAGGGCAGCACGTAGTGGTCGGTGAGAATGTCGAACTTTGCCAGCCACGGGTCGGTGCCGTTGCCGAAGAACTTATCCAGCGTATTCATAATGCTGGACGCCCCGCCAATGAGGATACGCGGTTTCCCTGTCACCGGATCGTTGGGCGAGGCCTTTTTCGCCTGGTCGAAAATAATGCGGTAGGTATCCTGATAGCGCTTATCGTCGCTCTTCCACCCGCTGATGCCGCCGCCTTCCCAGGGTTCGTTCTGCCAATCGATTATCTTTAACGGGCCGTCGCCGTTACGGTTGTAGCGTGACACCACATCATAGACCCAGGTGGCAAAGCGGTCGTCGTATTGCGGGGCATGCACGCGGTTGTAGGCTTTGTTGCACTCCGCGGGGATGGTTTCTTCCGGGGCGCCATAGAAGTTGGAGATCAGCGCCATGTGATTCTCTCCGGCGATCTTCATCCGCGCGTCCGTCGTGGTCCAGTCATAGGGCTTATCGAGGTGCGGCTGCACGTTTCCCCAACTCGGGAACGGGTCGGTGCGCAGCCAGCGGATGCCCATACGGGCAAAGATCGGCACCACGCTCCAATCGTCCTGCACGCACATGACGCCCGGCGAATTCCACATCGGTTTGTCAGGGTGCGCGAAGCCGCGCATCACGGTGCCGGCGATCTGTCGGCCCAGCGGACCGCCATCTACCACCAGCGCATACACCCCATACCGTTTCGCGGTCAGCGTCAAGGGCACGGCGACCGCGCCCGGCTTGAGGGCGGTCACCGGCAGGGGGATCCGTTCCGCCGGGCCCACCAGCCGAATATACGCGCGCAACTCCGCTTGCCCTGTGCTGTCCGGCATCGGAGTCAACCCGATGGGTTGCAGTTCCAGCATGAATGTGCCGGGCAACTCGTCCTTCCCCGAGTTCTGCAGGGTGATCTCCACCGCCATCGCCTGGTCGGGATAGAAGATGGCGCCCGGCTGCGCCGCTTTCGTCAGCGCCCCGCTCCACCCCTTCGCCCCGTCCTTATCCAGCTTCAGCACTTCGTAATGCTGTGGACGATCGAAAAAGTTGGCGTGGGCCACCAGGGCGAACGCCAGGCAGCAGACGGCTATCGTGCTGACACGCAGCATCGGGAACAAACACAGTCGTTGCATCATCATCACTTTACTCAACTCGTTCCAGTTTCAGTCCATCGGCAAAGACCATGTGCTGGTGGATCTTCGCCAGCGTAACCGATTCCTTCCCCTGGCCATCCAGCGTAAACACGCCCAGGGGGATCCATACCGTCTTCGGTGTGCCCGGCGTCACGACCCCGGTATCCGGGTCGTTCTCTTCTCCCACCATCTGAAAGCTGCCGATATTCTGGTCGATGGTCACGGTGTCGGTGTTCCCCGCGTGCTGAATGGTGTAGGTCGCCTGTTCATCGGCGCCGCCGCCCCCGGCGGTATACGGCAGCAGGATGCTAATGCGGTACTTGCCTGGTGGGCGCACGCCCAGGTGCCAGGTGATCTTCGCCGGATCGATGGCATACAGGTATTCACTGGACGCGCCACAGGCCCGCCGATGGCCGGGATCTTTATTCGGATCGGCCTTGGCGCTGAACCAGTAGCCGTCCAGATCCACCCACGCGCGGTCGCCTTCGTCCTGCACCCATGCCGTGGCGTAGCCGTGCAGCAGGCGGGTGACCGGCGGCGCGGCCTGCACGGTGGTGAGTCCGGTGACGCGCCAGAGCATGCTCCGCCAGGCGGTTTGTTCCGAAGCGGTCACCAGCGCTTCGTCCGGTGAGATGTCGCGCACCTGGGAGAACCAATTGTCGCCCCAGATATGCTCGTGGGAATACATGTAGCCGAACCCGTTGGGACGCCCGATATGCATCACCAGGTTGCCCTCCCGGTCGTAGAGGCCCAATTGGTAGCTGTCCATCTGGCTCGCGAGTAAAAAACGTCCCCCCAGCGGCTCTACGCTCTGCGTGTTGCTGTGTTCGCGGCAGCGTGACCATTGGCGCATACCCTGGGTATCAAAGACCGACAGGTCGTTCATCCCCCAGCGCTCCCAGTATTGACCCCAGCGAAAGACGCCAGCCCAGCGGTCGGTGCCCAGGGGTACCCAGCGCAGCACCGGTTGCTGGTTGTTGGGCCAGTAGTTGAAGACCGCTTGCTTCTTCGACCAATCGTAGCGCGGCACGCCGTTGGGTAGAAATGTCGGTGTGAATTTCAAAATCGATTTCTTCAGGCCATGTTGAGTCGGATCCATGCAAAGTAGTAGCGACCCGTCCGGGTTCATCCACACGCTGGCCTGGATATTCCAAAACGACGCCTCGGTACGGGCCACGACCACTTCCCCGAGATCGACCTGCCCGTTCAGGTTGGCATCGGTCCACACCCAGGGCTTGCCGGACCAGCTTTTCGCGTCACCCTCCGGACGCGGTAGGAACGGCAGGATCTTATCGCTGAGATTCCCGCCGATCGACGCGACGGGTCGGATGCGCGTGCCGTCGACCAGATAGACGCATATACCACCGCGTGCCGTGACCAGATATGTGCGCCCATTGACGCGTTGGAACATCACCTGGCTCGCCCAGGACTCCCCCGGCTCACGCAGCGGCATGGCACCGACCACCTGCGCGAAACCATCGAAAGACTTCAGGTGATACAACCCATCGACGCCGCGGGTGAGTTGGCCGCGCACCATCTCGCCATTGGCGGTCTGGCTCCACATGGTTGTCTCCGGCTCGCCGGGTATCCAGAATGAGCCACAATTGGCCGGGGACGCGACCTGCACCTTGCGGGTGAAGCGGCCTTGCGCGTCTACGGCATATTTGAGCACCCGGTGCGAGACCGAGTCGCACACCCAGACGTCGCCCGACAAGTCCACCGCGATGCCGGTCGGTCCCGCAAAGATATCATCGCCGATGGGCCCCCCGAGCAGCGTGTCCTTCACCCCACCGGGTTGGCCGAAGCAGGCGACGGTGCTGCCGTCTTCGCCGAACACCCAGATCTGATTATGCACGGTTTGGTGCGTCGAGTCGTATAGGTCGGTCACAAAGAGCCGTCGGCTGCGCGGGTCATAGGCCAGCCGACAGGCGTAGGCAAATTTGTCGGCGGGCACCAGTATCCGGACCGTGCCCGCGCTCCAAGCAGGGGTAAGGGGGAAAGACACCACCCCGGCTTTCGTGGCGGCGTAGACCGTGCGACGGCCATCGGCGGTGGGCGGCGTGACGGCCACGGCGCGTGGGTCGTCCAGCGCGACGCCCCCGAGGCGTTTACCACCGTCCTTGATGCTGTACCAGGCGATCTCGCCATCCGCGGCATTGGTGACAAATAGCACTTCGTCACCCGGAATCGCCGCCAACCCGCGGAAAGGGTTGCCGAAAATCGCGAAATCCTTGCGGTAAGGTTGGGGGGCGATACCGGAGGGTGATGCGGCGGCTGTCGCATAAGGCACCAGCAACGTGTCCACCGGGCGCTTCGGATGCAGCCGGCCATCGGCGCCCCAAGCGGGCATCGGGATTTGCCGCCCGCACGTATTGTCCCATATCTGCACGCCTTCCCAGATGCTGCTGACGGCGTTGAACGTCTGCCCCGCGGCCATGCCCCCCGACCACTGGCTGGCCGGGTTGTGGATTTTATTGTGGAGCACGGCGCCATCCGGGTTGAACAGCAGGTTGGCTTCCTGTTCGAAGTCGCTGAGGCCAATCATCACGCGACCGGCGACCTCGGTTGCCCCTGCCTTCGCGCCGACGGGGAAGATCGCCACGCTCATGGGCGCCTCGCCGGCATAAAAGTTGCCGCAGCCGGCCCCCGCGTGGAACATATCGTCCCACGACGTGGCATTGCCGCCCACGCCGGCGAAGGCCCAGCGCGCGTTATGTGTCACCATCCGGAAGGTATAGCCGCCGTCGAAGACATCCTGGCCCGCCTCGTTGCATCCGTCCCAGATGAGCTGTGTAACCCCTTTAGGCAATGGGCGATCCACCAGCAGATTGTTGATACCCACCCGGCGACTGTCTTCCACCACCAGCGACACCCGCCGCGCTTCGGGCAGTGTGATGCTGATGTCGGCCACGACGCGCCGCGGGGCGAATTGTTCGACGGTGAATTCGTCAATCTGGATGAGCGATGCCGCCGTGCCGGCGGGCACGCCACTGAAACTCCAGGTTAAGTTCACGCCGCCGCCGGCAGGCATCGGCAGGGGGAAATCCAAGTCCTTGAATGGCGGTTTTTTCCAATCGGTAATCGTGAACAGGGGGGTAAAGCCATTCACCGTCACGCCGCCGAAGTGCGTAGCGTCGAATTGCGCGTCAAAACTCATTGGTTTGCTCAGGTCGAATGTTTCGCCCGGGATCCAACTATCCCAGCGCCAACCGGGTTGCCCACCGGGAATCCACGCCGCATACGCCATCTCCATGTTCTGTTTGCCAGGCGCATACGCCGAAAAGCCATAGGTCATCTGCCCAACCTGGATATTCGGCACTAACATGCCGGCGATGAGATTGGGCAATCGCTCCGGATGAAGGAAGCGATACCGCAGCTTGATGCGGGTGGGCGCGGCGGCTACCGGCGTGCCGCAACTGAGTTGCAGCACCACGTCCCGCGCCCGTCCGGTGAACGCCGGCACGCCCAGCACCACCCCGCCCTGCGGCGTGCGAGTAAGGGTGGGCGTTTGGTCGGACCCGTCCCCCACCACATCGACCGGCGGGTACGCTTGCGTTAACGATGTAATCGGATGCCACGCCGTGGGCGTTTCGCGATGCATCGGTGTCACCTGCAGCGTGGCCGGCGCAGCCTGACTGGGGAGCATACCCAACAAGCAGATGAGACCGATTATGAAGACCAGGATGCACGCCTGACGTGCGAACCAAGGGAACGGTGGCATAATCCCTCCTGATAATCATAGTATTGGGTGCGCACCCATAAATTCCTGCAAACTCAGCCGGTTATTTATCCCGAAATGTTTCTTGCGGCACAAAGATTTATGCTGCAAGAGGGGGAGTGGTTGCGTACCCGCAGAGTGCCCGCTATAATGGCGGCATCGAGAGTGGGGTCGATGCCAGCAACGCGTTCGTCTGTGACAATGAAAGAAATCGCCCGGCAATGCGGCGTAGGGTTTTCCACCGTGCAGCGTGCCTTGAGCGACGATCCGCGTGTCAACGCGGCCACGCGTGCGCACATCCTCGACGTCTCGCGTAACCTTGGCTACAATCCGGCGCATCATGAAGCCGCCCGGCGCATGGCGTTGCAGCGCCAGGGACGGCGCCTGCTCAATCATGTCGTCGGCCTGCTCATGCCGTCGTCTTTTGAAGAAGTGTCCTATTTCGCGCGCCTGTTCCAGGGATTGATCAATGTGCTGGCCCCGCGTGGCTATGCGGTCGTCACCTTCTCCTACTCCACGTCGTGGCATCCGGTCGATAGCCCGTTGCCGTCCGTCTTTTATCGTGGAGAAATCGACGGCCTGGCGGCGGTGGGTGTGCCGGATGACCTGCTACCGTTGCTCACCCAACTGCGCAAAGACCCCGGCTTCGGCGACCAACGGCCCATTGTCTCAATGATCAACGCGCTACCCGGGGTGTCGACTGTCACCACCGACGACCTCAGTGGCGCCTATCAAGCCACCCGGCATCTGCTGAGTCTCGGCCACCGGCATCTCCTGCAACTGTACCAGGCGGACTTCGATAAAATGAGTGAGCGTCTGCAGGGGGTGCGACTGGCGCTCCAGGAGGCAGGGCTCGCACCCGAGCGGTATCTGCACCTTTTCGATCTCAACGCATCACCGGCAACCCAGGCGTGGGTCGACCCGGCCCAACTGGCACATATTTCCCGCGCGTCCACACCGCCGCGGAGCGGCAACGCGGACGCCGCGCATACGCTCCCCGCGTTTTTTCAGGCAAATCCAAACGTCACGGCGATCCTCGCCCTCAACGATGCCAGAGCCAATCAAGCCTGGGCTATACTGCACCAAGCCGGCTGGCGGGTGCCAGACGATATCAGCCTGATCGGCTTTGATGACGTGGAAACCTCGGTCACGCTGGATGGCCAGCTCGGATTGACCACCGTGCGCTTACCCCTGGTCGAGATTGGCCGCAGCGCCGCCACGCGCCTGCTAACCGCGATTGAATCGCCGGAGTATCCCGTAGAGTTGGTGGCCTTGCCAACAGAGTTAGTCATTCGTCAGACGACTGCGCCACGGTAAGCAGATGCCATCACTAAGGAAGGAAGAAGTCATACTGGTACACGGAACCAGTCCTCAAAGTTCTAGCTTTCTTCACACAGTCGGTCTACCAATATTGCCGCCGAAGGTTACGCTC
The DNA here is from genome assembly GCA_903928345.1 of uncultured bacterium. Classification (GTDB taxonomy): domain Bacteria; phylum Armatimonadota; class Hebobacteria; order CAIYQO01; family CAIYQO01. Next base: position 53,702 of record CAIYQO010000184.1, read on the forward strand.
CGTCGGTTTTCTCGTTGGTATCGCGACGAAATGCTGCTCGGTGCGCTGGCCATGGGCGCCGAAGGCGCGGTGGGATCGACGTACAACGTGATCGCGCCGGTCTATTTGGCATTAATCGAGGCGTTTCGCCGAGGCGATATGCACACCGCGCGGACTTTATAGGCGCAGGCGATTGCCGTGATCAACAGCCAGGTCGCCACCGGCAACTTCTTTGCCGCACTCAAGGCGATGCTTCGCGCGTAGGGGGTGCCGATCACCCCCACCGTGCGGTTGCCGCTGGCGCCGGTAGCCGAGGAGAAATTGACCGGCCTTGCCATGCTGGAACGGAGTATGTGACCGCATCCAGTGCTACATCAGTCTCCATCGCAGGTCATTCGACGGGACCTGCATGAAGTAGGAGGGGCATCAGATGGCGCCGACGTCACGTGCCATACGCAGGAATCGGCAGGACCACCGGCGAAGGTAAAGGCCATCCTGATGGCGCGAGTTCAGCCAGGCGTATCACCGTGAAGCGGCGACGCAACGGGAATTCATCCGTTTGCACGCCGATATCGGGTGCTCGGAGTGCCATCCGACAGTCCGTGAAGAGGCAAACCGCGCTTTGCTGCCGACTTGAGAGTAAGCTAGACGATGACACATCTGCGTGCCAGGTGAAAGCGTCCCGGGAGATTGCCATGCTGAAAAATTCCGTCTGGACCCGCATCATGCTGTTGTGTGCAGCGCTCTTCATCGTGTCCCATGCCGGTGCGACCACCTATTTCGTGCGCGCCCAGGGCAACGACCTGGCGGATGGGCAAACGGCGCACACCGCCTTCCATACAATTGTCCGTGCGGCCCGCGCGTTGAACCACGGTGACAGCATCGTCATCGGCCCGGGCACCTACCGTGGCACCGTCCTGATCGCCGAGCGCTTCGGCAACGCCGACACGCCGCTGGCTATCAGCGGTGATGAGAGCGGCAAGCGTACCGGCGATGCGCCCGGCCCCGTAGTGTGGGAAGCGTTGACGCCCAGCGAGCCGGCGCTGCGGATGCACCGCGCGCAGGATGTCCGCATTTCCGGCCTGACGATACGCGGTGTCGGCGCGGGTGTAGCGCTCGAGCAGGTGCACCGCGCGCGCATTGAGCGCTGCTCCTTCGATCATCTCGCCAAGGGGATCAGCCTGTCCGAGTGTGAAGATGTGCGTGTAGAAAGCTGTGTCCTCACGCGGGAGATCATGGGCGTGCTGGTAAAAAATACCACGCGTACCCGTCTGGCGCACTTGACCATCGCCTCATGCAGTGCCTCGGGCATCCTGCTCTGCAACAGCGCCATCGGCGAGATTCGCAACTGCCTGCTGGTGGATTGCGCCACCGGCATGGTGGCTGATGTCGCCAGCGCGCCGTCCTGGAGCAGCGATTATAATACCTTCAACGGCACCATGGGCAGTTGGGGCCTGGCCCCGCTCAGCCGCGTGGCGTATGAATGGTTTTCCACCACCGGGCAGGAGCGCCATAGCAACTACGTGTTGCCGGCATTCATCAACCCGGCGCAGTATGATCTGCACATCGACCCCACCGTCACCTGGGGTGGTGGCTTGCCGGGCATGTTGATCGGCATGCCGCTCACCCCGGATGTGCCACTGGATCGTGATGGGAAACCCTTCACGGTGCGTAATGGCCGCGTGGGGACCGGTGCGTATGATTATCCCGAGCCCGTCCCCACACCCGGGTGGCAGAAGTTGAAAGTCACGCTCCCCAGCGAAGGTGTGCGGCAGAGCGCAGCGATTCTTGCGAAAGACGGTACCCTGCTACGCACACTTCTCACCGACGCCGCCGGCGTGCGCGAATTGTGGTGGGATGGGCGTGACGACACCGGCACCCCGGTTGCCGCGGGCGCCTACGAAGTGCACACTATTACCCATGATCTGCGCATTGTGGATGACGGCACCCTCGGCGACAACGGCAACCCGCTGGGCACCTACAACTGCGACAATGCACAGCGCGTGGTCACCTTCCCGGACGGCTCCTTTGTCATCTCCACCATCTATGACGAAGCGGGCGTGCCCATGCGCTATTATGCCGCCACCGGACAACCGATCAGCGGATCCGCTCTGGCGGGTCCGTCGCCGTGGGCCATTGCCGCCGAAGGCGTGGGCAAAAAACTGATCATCGGCGTTGGCCGCGAACTGCAGCGGATCGTGCCACCGGGCGAGCGCAGCACTATGCCGAACGGCGCGGAGAGTTACCCCATCCTGGCCGATGGCGAGCAGTTGGCGAAAGCGATGGATGGCAAAAGCGACCTGCCCTTCGGTGGGGTGGCGGTAAGCGGCGGCAACGTGCTGGTCACCGTGCCGTTGGCCGGTGGCAGCGTGGTGCGCGTGATCGCGTTAGCCACCGGCGCCAAAGTGGCCGACTGGCCGGCCCCCAACGCCGGCGATATCGATGTCGACGCTGACGGCAACGCCTGGGTGCTCTGCGGCGCCGCAGTATGCTGCTTCACCCCGCAAGGGCAGGTCGCCAAACGCTTCACCCCCGGCTTCACTCCCGGCTACCTGGCGGTGGGAAAGGCGCAAGTCGCGCTCATTGACACGACCGGGAATAAGATCGTCTTTCTGCAAATGGCCAACGGCGCCGTAGCGCGCACACTGGGTCACGATCAGCCCACCGGACAGTGGCTGCCCGTCACCGGCAACTTATTTCGCAACCTGCGCGATGCGGCCTTCATGCCGGACGGCCAGTTGCTGGTGTGCGAATACGGACGTATCCGCGCCATTGACCCGCAAACGGCGACGGTGACCATGACGTGCCTGAGTAACTTTCTGGATGCGTTGGTGCCGAACCCGCAGCACCCGGAATATGTCTACTGCTACGGCGCCAATATCTTCAAGCTCGATCATGCCACCGGGGCATGGGAACAGGTGCGGGAGGCACCGGGCCTGGTCGCGCCAAACCTTGCGCTGGCTCAATGCATGACCACCGGCATCATCGACGGACGCCTGTATCTCCTGGTCAACGCCACCGACAGCTATCAGCCGACCGCGGAGGAGAAGAAAGCGGGGTCGTATATCCCCCGACGGCAGGCGTTCCTTGACATTACCGATCCGCGCAATCCGCGCTACGCCGGCGCCTTCCGCAACACACATGGATTTTCCTACACGGACCTGCGCATCGACAAGGACGGCAGTCTGTGCTACCCCGTCGCCAACAAGATGAAGCTCGCGGTGCACCCCTACCTGGGACGCGACACCGACGGATATCTGCGCTACACGAGTTTGGGTGTCTATGGGAAGACCGATGTCCCCCTCAAATACCGCGGCGTGGCCGATAAGGATGTCAAGCCGCGGGAAATGTTCCATAAGGGCGGGCTGGCCATCGACCAGCGCACCAATGACGCCTACCTGCTGGCATGCACGCCGCTGCAGAACAAAATGGTGCCTGCGTGGGGCGCCAGCGGCACGGGGGTGGGCAAAATGAACGCCGACGGTAGACCGCTGTGGTTCACCATGAGTTCCGGCGGCAACTATTCCGGGCTCGCCGTCGTGAACGACGGCAAAGAGGCGTGGGTGATGGCCGGCAAGGACACCAACGGCGGCGCCATTGACGTCTACTCCAGCGATGGGCTGCGCCTTTGTACCGGCAATTGCGCCTGGGGCGCCGACTGGATTAACGGCATGGTCGATATCCGCGAGGGATTGCAGGCCTACATCCGCCCGGACGGTAAGCCCGGCGCGCATGTGGAAGATGACAACATTGGGCGCTTTATTCGCTATCGCATCGACGGCGCCAACACGCTGAAACGGACGATCACCCCGCTAACATGGGCGGGGCCGGGTGCGCCGGCGGGCGTCAACCCCATTCCGCACGAAGTCGCCGGCAACGCCATGCGCAATCTGATGCCCGTGCCACGGGTGACCACGCTGCCGGTCGATGGTGATTGGGCGAAATGGGCGGCCGCGGGCATCACGCCGCAGATCGTCAGCCTGCCGATTGTCTCCTGGGGGCGCACCTTCCCCCCGAACCTGCTGCAAACCTTCGAAGCCGGCACCTCCATCGGCGCGATGGCGCACGATGACAAGAACCTGTATGTCTACTTCCTGACCACCGACAACACGCCGCACTTCCACGCGCGCAGCACCGGGGAGAATATGTTCGAATACGACAGCATCGAGCTGTGGATCGAGGAAGAACAGTTCGGCATCGGCTTTAACGGCCAGCGACAACCGCGGCTCTTCAAGTACCGCTATCACAATAAAGCCGGGGCGGAATGGGCCGCGATGTATCCCATGCCCAACGAGGACATCTGGGGCACGACGCTGGCGAACGTCGCCGACCACCCGCTGGGACAGTTGCTGAGCGCCGCGGTGGGCACGTCATTGGACGGCAAACCAGGCTACACGCTGATGGCGAAGATCCCCTTCGAAGAGATCAAGCTGGTAGGCGGCATCGCGGGGCGCAGGGGGGGCGAAGTGCTGCCAATGACCGGCAAACCAGGCGAAATCCTCCGCATCGGCATTGCCTTTGACGGCATGTCCGCCTGGGGCCGTTCGCAGGACTTCAAAGTCTACTGGCCATCCGGCCTCATGTTCAGCGACCCCACCACGAATGTGCCCGCAGTCCTGGGCGAGTAATGTGCCGGCACATGCTGCCGCTTCTGGGTGGAGTTGGCCCAACGCAAATGCAACCGCGGGTCGGCAGAACCGGGCGTATATTCCACCCGAATCGTTGAGAGCGATCTGGCAATCCCCAGTCAGTGCATAGGCGATTGAAAGAGGAAGGCATGACGGAAGCTATCAGCCATTTTGATAGGCACCAGGTCATGACCGCGGCGGCGATGGCGCCCCTGACACCCGGCATGCACCGGGTGCGTGAGGACCTGTACTGGTTTCATCCCGTGGACGGTGGGGAGGTGTACTTCCTGGTTACGCCCGAGGGATTGCTGATGATTGATGCCTCGTTCCTGCGGCATCGTGACGCCATCCTGGCCGGCTTGCGCGAGTACAACCTCGATCCGAGACGCATCATCCTCGGCATTGCCACCCACATTCACGCTGATCATGCCGGTGGCCTGGGCTGGTGGGCGCAGGAATTCGGCTTCCCGGTGCTGGCGCACGAGGTGGCCGCCGTGGCCCTGGAATCCGCCGACCCCATCTCCACCTACGCCACGCTTCCCTATTTGCGAGAGACATTCGTGCCCTGCCCGGTCGCCCGCCGAGTACGGCACGGGGAGTGCGTGGAGATCAACGGGGTACAGTTGGCTATCGAGGCAGCGCCGGGACACACGGACAGCGGCATTCACGTGCGCTGCGGAGAGTATTTCTTCGTAGGCGATACGCTGTTCGCCGACGGTGCGATCGGGTGGATTGACGTGCATTGGGGTTCCAACCCCGACGATTATCTGGAAACCCTCCAGCGCATGCGTCCACATCTCGGCACCCTCACCCTGGCAGGCCATGGCGCCCCTTACGTCCTGTCGGAGACACAGATCGCGCGTGGCACCAGCATCGTGTCGTTCTACGTGCCGCCGAGTCATGGCTTCGGGTGCCCACGTCCTCCCAGCGCGTATGCCAGACCGGAGTTCGCACCGAGTCCATCGGCGACAGCGATCCAGTGTGTACCGGAAGAACCAGTGACGCTGTGCCTGCGCGAGCACCTCGGTCGCGACTGGGAGGCGCACGCGGTGTCGTTTCCTCTGCCGCAAGGAACGACCCTGGGTCCGGACACCCCGGTGCAGGTGCGTGACCTGACGTATGGCCACGTCCGAGCCGGTCAGATCGATGAAACCGGGCGCGTGCATTTCCTTACCGATCTGTGGGCCGACGAAGAACGGCGCTTCGCCGTGACGCCGGTCACGCAACCGTTGCAGACATCGCTGGTCGTCAGCGAGGAGCACGACGAATTCATCCTCAATAGCGGACGGATGGCCGTGGCGCTGTCGCGACTCAACGGGAGCACCACCGCGCCGCCCCCTGTGCGCTGGCTGACCGGACCGCAAGGCTTGCAGCGCGGCCAAAGCGCCTGGGCGCCCGGCGTGGCCGTGCAATCGGCGCACAGCCGGCTGATTGCCCGCGGTCCGGTGTTCGCAGAAGTTGAGATGCACTACGCCTTCGTGAATGGCAGTACGTATGACATACGGGTGCGGGTCTTCACCGACGCGCCGTTGGCGCTAGTTCACGAGGAGAAGTCGACCGGTACCGCCGGCGCCTGGACCTTGTCGTTGTATGAGGGCTTTACGCCCGATACCGTCCAGCTTGGTTTCGCCGACGGGCAGATCTGGCCGGTGACCTATACCGACGACGGGCATTTGTGCAGGCACATCTTCTTCAACCACATGTCACAGTACCAGGATTTCAAGGACATCTCATGCCTGTATCGCAGCGACGCCAATCGCGACGGCGACGCACTCGGCCTCTTCCCGATGGCCGGCGATACCTGGGAGAACTTCGCCGAGAACTGGATCACCCTCGACACTCTCGCCGAAGGTCCGGATGTGCGCTATACGTTCCGCCTGGAGCCGGGACGACGGGCCTTCGCGCTCTTCGCGTTGCGCCAGAGCGAGACGCGGGTCCGGCGCCGTTCAGACTTCACCTACGGCAAGTTCGTGGTCGGCAATGCCGGCACCGGGGTCTATGCGCTGCGTGCCCGGTGGGACCTGTGCCGGCTGGATGCCATCAAGGAGATGACCCTTGTCTGGGACCACCCTGCCGGTGCGCGGACGTTCTTTACCGACCCCGCGCGGATGGCCGCGGCCCGCGCGCGGATGGCCGTTCACCCGGAGTTCTATCGCCAGCAGTTCGAGGCGGATGCCCTGTTCGCGGGCAATCCCGCGTCCGTCACCGCGATGAAGCAGGTGTTTTTTTATCACCTGGAACTCATGCGGGACGATGCCATCGAGTTCGGCCCCAACGCCTGCAACGTGAACCCGGTGTTTTTCCGCCCGCTGGCGGAGTTCCCGTTCTACTACGAGGTGCTCATGATGCGCGGGGCCTTTACCCCCGCGGAGGAGGCTAAAGCTCGGGCCATTATGGTGTTTCTCGCCGAGTTCACCGCCAGCGAGAATTACTATTTCGGCCGCAGCTCGTTGCTGCCCGACGACCATCCGGGTCAGATCATGTCGTTGTACAAGGGGATGCGCTCGGAGAATTTTGGCACGGACCGGTTCGTGGCGTTCGGCCAGATCGGGGCCGCGTTCCCGGAACATCCAGCTTCAGCGCATTGGCGCGCCGTGAGCCGCGAATTGTTCGACTTACAATTGCAGCAGTTGGTGGGCGCGTGCGGCAACTGGTGCGAGGGCGTCACCTATGCCCGTTGGGCAATTCAACTGTTGACCCATTACGCCCTTGCCGTGCATGATTTGGGCGAAGACTGGCTTGCGGACCCACGTTTCAAAAATCTCTATCGCTTCCTGATCGGCACCTTGAGCCCGCGTAATCCCGTGCATGGCGGCAAGCGCACCGCGCCGGCCTATGGCAGTTACGGAGATACGGAATACGTGCGCGGTTTCAGCTCTCTGCTGGCGATGATGGCCACGGCATGGCAGCACACCGACCCGCAGCTCTCCGCGGAGCTGATGTGGGCATATCACGAGATGGGGGATGGGCCCTTTCACGCCTTGCACGGCCCCGACCTGGTCGTCGAAGCGGACACCGTGGCGCTGTTCACGGATTTCACGCTGCCCGCCTCCCCGCCGGTGCTGACGAGCCGGGGCTTGCCCGACTTCGGCGGCATCTTCCGCCATCGCCTCGACGATGGTCGCGAAACCTGCCTGATCGCCCGCGCCTCGCGATTCTGGCCGCACGGTCACGTGGACGCCGGCAGCTTTTTCCTGTATTGGCGCGACATTCCACTGGTTACCGAGGCGGGGCGCGGCCTCAATGAAGCCGCCGCATTACTCGACACCAACGGCAAGGTCCACAACATCATCCGTTTTGACGACTGCGACCCGTTCAAGTATGACTGGCCGTGTCGGCAAGGGCTGGCAGCGTTCGCTGCCGACGGTGACCTGGAATATTTCGTGCTGGACTGCCGTGTGGAGAAGCTGCTGATTCCCGGGCGGCGCCCCCGCGGGCACGGCGACCTGGACACCCGGAAGGTGAACATCCGCTATTTCCGGCACTTTCTGTTCCTGAAGCCGGATATCTTCGTGGTGTATGACGTTTTCTCGCCATCCGAGTGCGCGTCCGAGTTCCGACTCCATTGCCTGGCCGACAGTGTGGCATTCACCGGCTCCAGCGCCCTGTTCACCGGGCGTTACGGCGTGGACCTGGAGGTGGCCGTCCTGTCGCCGGCGGCGCCCGCCTTCTCGACGACCCGCGTGCTGGACACCTGCTCGGTCGAGTTCCATCAGGCGCCGGGCGCACCTATCCTGACAGTGTTGACGCCATTCGAACACGGTGAGCGACCGGATATCACCTGCACCTTCCGCGACGGCCTGCTGACAGTTCGTCGTGACGGGGTTTCTCGGCAGGTGCGCTTTCTGCCGACATCGATACCTGAAATCGCGGGGTTTTCACTGGGGTGAAAGGTTGCCGGCCTGAACACGATCGCCGATTGCCGGACGGGTGGCCTGAAGGTTGTGGGAGGTTGTATGAACATGCATCGGATGATGATTCGCATCCTGTCCGGGTTTATACTCGGAGTCGCGTTGAGTAGCGCCGCCTTCGCCATTGACGAGATGAAGGGCGTCATGCGCGTGGTGCCCGTGCCGGCGGGGAAAACGGTGAAGATCGACGGCGATCTCGCCGATTGGGATTTGTCGGCGAAGGAATGGATGATCATGGACGAAATGGCGGCGCATCGCTATGCCGCCGACGTGGCGGTCATGTATGACGACGGGTTTTTGTATATTGGCATGGACGCGTTGGTGGGGGCGACGGCGTTGTCGAACCCCGAGCCGCCCGACGGCAAAATCTGGTGTGGGCACAGCATCGAATTTCGCTGCATCGCCAGCCCCGACGCGCCCTATCCCTTTGTGACGAACGGCTACAGCCGTGATATGACTTCCCCGCTGGCGAAGTTCTTCCCGCTGTCCAATACCATCCGCATGTATCGCGATACGGATAAAAAGGTGAACCACATCATCATCCAGCCGGGTCCGCCTTATGGCCCCGCGCAGGTGGTGGACCCGGCCGGCAGCGAGATCGCGATTCGCGAGTCCGCCGATAAAACGCACTATATCCTCGAAGCGAAGGTGCCCTGGACGGCCATCGGGGTGGAAGACGGCAAGTGTCCCTTCAAACCCGGCCAGGGCGCGGCGGGGTTCATCACCATCACCTGGCCCGGCAACTACCGCATCGAATCGCTCTACGCCGACAACACCGCGGGGCAGGGCTATGTACGCATCAGTTGCTGGGGCCGGCTGGAATTCACCGGGCAAAACAACCTGCCCCCCCGGCATGGCACGCTGGTGGATTACCTGGCGCGCGCCGAATTGCAGGACGGCAACCCCATCGAGCTGAATCTGCCCGCGCCGGCGAAGGTGAGCGTGAATATCATCGGTAAGGACGGCAGCATCCTCCGTGAGGTGATCGGCGGCCAGCCGCGCCCCGCCGGCAAAAGCACGGTGTACTGGGACGGCTTCGACTGGCGGGGCAATCCCCTGCCGAAGGGCGATTACACGTGGAAGGCCTATGCCTCACCGGGCCTGACGCCGAAATTCCTCGGCTGCGTCGGCACCGGCGGTTCGCCGGGCTACCAGACCCCTGACGGCACGGGCGGGTGGGGCGGCGAGTATGGCGGCCCCATCGACGTGGCCTGCGACGACAGCGGGGTGTATCTGATCTGGCTCTCCTATGAGTCGGGCAAAGGGCTGGTGAAGCTGGCCCACGACGGCCACACGCTCTGGCGCTCCGGTCCGTTGGCCGACGGCTTCCGTTCCTGTGCGACGAATGGGAAGTATCTGTACACCGCCTATGCCTCGGGCTACAACAACCAGCAGCGGTTGTTGCGGATGGATGCGACCACCGGCGCGGAAGTGCCCTTCCCGGGCGTGGGACGCGTGGACCTGGGGGAGGCCGTCCTCGGGGATAACGGCACTGACTCCGACCAGTATGCGCCCGAACTATCCGGCCTGGCAGCGTCGCCGACCGAAGTGTTTCTCTCCCTGTATCGGCAGAATAAAATCCTCGTATTGGACGCCGAGACCGGCGCGGTGAAGCGGCAATTGACGCTGAAGCATCCGCGCGGACTGGTCATACAGAAGGATGGCACGCTGCTGGCCATCTCCTGCGATTTCGACACGCTGGGCAACCGCATCTACAGCTTTGCCAACGGGGCTGGCGCGGCGAATTTCTACCTCCAGTTGTTCCACGTGCGCTCTGCCTACCACCTGGCGTTTGATGAGAAAGGCCGGTTGCTGGTGACCGATTGCGGCAGTACCGATCAAGTCTGGGTCTACACGAGGGATGCGCATGGGAACTGGGTGAACACCGACTGGATCGGTAAGACCGGCGGGCGTCCCTGGGGCGGCGCCTATGACTCCGGGGCCTTCCTGCGCCCGACGGGTATCTGCGCGGACGGCCGGGGTGGGTTGTATGTCACTGACGTGGAGATTCCCCGCGTGGTGAAGAAGTACCGCACCGCCGATTTCTCGCTAGAGCAGGAGTGGTTCGGCGACCTGGCCTACGGCCCCGGGGGCTGCTCCGCGCCGGATGATCCGCTGGAGGTGTATGCCGAGTACCAGAGCGGCCGCGGCACCGCCTTCGTGCGCGGTCGCCTCAAGGGGGACGGCTCCAACGCCATCATCGATGCCTACTGGGATCTGTCCAAACTCGGGCTGCCCTGGCCTTTTGGGCGCGCGGATACCGGCGTGCCGCTGATCTTCAAGGGGAAGAACGGCGTCACCTACCTGTGCGGCACTTTTCCCAATGGCGATGCCGGCTACCTGCTCTTTTACAAAATCGATGGCGACTGCATCAGTCCCATCGCCTATGTCGGCGGCTGGCAGGACCTGTACCTGCGCACCAGCGCCCCGCCCTTCCCGGACAAGCCGCGCTTCCTGGAGTTCTGGTCCGATCTGAACCACAACGGGCAGATCGATGACGACGAGAAGCAGCTCTTCCCGCGGCTCGCGGGCGAAAGCCTGCTGGCGAAATCGCTGGGCGATCGTTTCGCGGGCCTGGGTCCGTCGTTCCTCTCGCCGCGTGGCGACCTGTATCTCGTAATCCAGAACAATAAGGCGATTATGGTGCCCGCCGCGAAGATGGATGCCTTCGGGGCCATCCGCTGGAACCCCGCGGCGGCACGGGTGGTGGCGCGCGACATTTACCCCGGCGCCGACTACATCCCCTCCGAGCCGCGCGGCGGCATCCTCGGGGTGCGCCCCGACGCGGCCGGGAACACCTACTATGTCTATAATGTCTACAAGAACCCGAAAGCATCGCCCTATGCCAGCGCCGCCTGGACCGAGGCCATGGGCGAGGGGCTGGGGCATTGCGGCGAATTTCAGGCGGTGCGCATCGCGAAATACGCGCCGGATGGCACCCGCCTGTGGGAAGTGGGCCGCAAGGCCACCAAAATGGCGCGACCCGGCGAGACGTATCACTTCTGGGAGATGGCCGGTCTGATCGGCAAAGGCTACGTCGCCGGCGCCACGGAGCATACGCCGGTAGTGGTCTACTCCCCCGACGGCTTCTTTGTGGATACCATCCTCGACGATCCCACGCGCGGGGAGCCGTTCAGCGCGTTCAACATCGGCGGCGGTGAAACGTTCAATGGCCGCACCGTGTGGTACCCGGAGCGCGGTGAGTGCTACCTGTTCACCGGCAACTCGCATACCTACTGTTATCGAGTCGACGGCTTCGCGAAGGACGGCACGGTGGCGGGGGAGCGGCGCTTCGGCGGCACCGTTACGCTCACCAAGCACGTAGACCCGCATCCGACGGTGCGCATTGAACCCGCGCCATATGAGTTAGCCCGCGTGACCGAGAACCCCATCACCACGACCCGTTGGCCGGGCGCCTGGGAGCAGATGATCGGGAATGACGGCAGTGCGCTGGCGCGGGTGCAGGTGGTGCAGGACGGCACGAATCTCTTTGCCCGTTTCGAAGTGGTCGACGCCACACCGCTGGAGAACAAGGCACCGGACCTGTATCAGCTCTTCAAAGGCGGCGACGCGGTGGGGCTCTACCTCGGTAAGGCCGGGAAGCGCGATCAACCCGAGGCTGGCGACATCCGCCTGCTGGCGGCGCTGGTGGACGGCAAGGCGACAGTGGTGGCCATGGCACCGACGGGCGGGACACGGCAAAAACCCTACGAGTACTTCACCCCCGCCAGCGGGAAGAAGCCCTTCGCCTTCGTGGGCGTGCTGGACGGCGCGGAGGCGAAGTTTGACCGCACGCCGATGGGCTACACCGCACAGTTGCGCGTCCCCCTGGAGGCGCTTGCGGGCCTGACCTTTGCCCCCGGCGACAAGCTGGCCTTTGAGGCTGAGGTGCTCTGCTCGGGAGCGGGCACGCGCGGCCTGCAGACGATTTCCCGCAACCACCTGTATACCAGCAAGGGATTCTCGCCGGCCAAGATGACGGATGACATCCCCACCGAGGCCTGGCTATATCCCGCGCAGTGGGGCACGGCACTTGTCAAGTAACCGGGAGGCCGAAATGCATACTTCCCATCCACGACGCTGGTGGCTCATCTGCGGCTTGCTGCTGCTGGCCGGGACGGCCGTCTTCGCGCGCCCGATCGATGAACCGCCCTCGAAAGGGGAATTGGCGCTGATGCCGCAGTTACCCGACGTGCCGGGCGAACTGCCGGCGAATGGGTTGCGCTACTGGCAGACGCCCTTTCGCAGTATCGACGCCGCCGGGGCGTACGTGTCGGTGTCGATACGCGACGGCGTTTATGAGCTGTGGTGCAACGACGCCACCGGCGACCCGACGTTGCCGGCCTCGACTAATCATATCAACGTCTGCCGCGGTCCGGCCATTGACCAACTCGGTCCCCGGCAGATCGTGCTGGATACGTCGATTGTGAATGACGTGTTCGATCCGAAGAGCCCCGGCACGCTGGCCTTCGCCCGCCTGTATACGCGGACCTTCGTCACCTATGACGCGAAAACCGGCTACGTGCTCTTCGCCTGCGTGCCGCCGACCTATGCGCCGGCCTCGGTGCCGATGCTGCCCACGCTGACCGTCTCGCCCACCGGCACCCTTGGGAGCTGGACCTACAAAGGGAAACTCACCGGCGAACCTCTGGACGAAGCGGCAAAACGGAATATCTGGTGCGACGGGGGCAGTCTGATTCACCTGCCAAACGGCCACTGGCGGGCCTACGTGAATGGCTTCGGCACGGCCATGGCCTGCCTGGAAGCGGACACGCTGGACGGCCCGTGGCGCTTCGTTCGAACGCCCGACGGCAAAATCCGCGAGATGCTGACCGACTTTCCGAACACGGGACGCTATGGCGGCTGTTTCCCCACCGTGCTGCGCGTGAGCAACAAGGAGTGGCACGCGTGGATATCCGACACCTGGCCGCCGCAGGCGATCTGGCATTTCTGCTCGAAGGACGGGGTGAGCTGGCACCGCTACGGCCAGCAACCCGAGATCACCCGCGCAGCCTTCGGCGGCCACGCCATCAAATGCCTGCGGGTCTACCTGGACCCGAAAAGCAAACAGATCATCGGGCTGCTTTCGGTGATGAATTACGTCCGTGAGGGCCAGGAAGACTGGCTGCTGCACGTCAGCGCCCTGCCCACCGGTCTGCGCAAGGCGGGGAAGTAAGAAAACGTCAGGTGGCTGATGCAATACTGCAATGCTTGTCGAATGCGCTGGGACCGGCAATTACCCTCAAGCGAAGTATTGACCAGCCTGACCCGCTTTATTAATGAAGGTGACGTTGTGCCGATCAAACTGTTCGCCCAACTGAGCGAAATCGAGCAGGGAGCGTAATAGCCTGTCGAATTACAAAGGTGGACATCGAGAAGTTATCCCAGGCCGCAGTTACCGGCGTCATCCCAGCCACCGAGTTCACGGACGGCCTGGCGCGCGATCCGATGCGACCGAAGCCGCAGAGACCAATCCCATGTCCAGAAGTTGCAGCATCAAGTCGGTCACCAGTTCACTGGTATAGGGTGACCCGCGCCATTCAAATCCGTGTTCTCGCTCAAGCCAGGGATCGGCAATCGCCTCGGTCATGGCACCCCGGTACGGCCCATCGGTCACCTGGACGAAGAAGTTCAACTGCATTACACGATCCCGCAGCGCGGCGAAAAGCGGGTTCCCGGTCAACTGGAAGAGCCGGTCCAGGCACTGGATCTTGCGGTTGCCGTAACAGTATACCGAATACTGATTGAAATGTTGCTGCTCGCTGTGGGCGCACTGGGTGGGTGAGCGGACCCAGCTTAACTGTTTCGGGCACCAGTGCAGCAGGCCATAATAGGCATTCGCCACCGCGTGGTCCAGGCATTCCCGCGCCAAGGTTTCGTCGTATTTATGCAGCCAGTATTCGACCACAGCGTAGATGCTGTCCTGTTCGAAATCGCCGGGCGGCAGATCGGGATGCATGCCGGTGTACCAGAATCGTTCCTCAACATTGCTCCGCAGAAACCGCTCCAGATCGGCGGCCAGCCTTGCGAATCTCCCATCGCCAACGAGGCGGGCAATGATCGGCATGGCTACCAGCGCCCGGCCGCAGACCGTGGAACATGACCTCCTTCCCGTGGCCACGTCCACTTCCTGCGGCAGACCACCATCTTCATTCTGCTGGGCGAATACCCAATCGAGCGCCTTCATGGCGGCCTGGAACCAGTCTTGCCGATCGACGCCTTCGCGCTGCTTGACCCGTTCCCAGGTTTGCAGCATGTACCGCGCCATCCAGACGTTGATATCCACCTTGTAGCCGTTGTGGAACCAGTCCCAACTGCAGAATCCTTCGGCGGTCGCACCGTCCGGCCGCGGCTGCGGTTCGAAGTACCAACTCGTGTGCAGCACGCCGGTGTCCTGCTGCCCTTTCAGGACGAAATCAAGTTGTTCGCATGCCCGATCGCGCCACAACGTGTCTCCGGTTAGTTCATACAGCCGGTATTCATAGTAGGCAATGTACGGATTGTTGCCCAGATAGACGAACGGCGTGCCCCGATGATGTTCGTATCCGATGCCTGGACGGTAGTTCTGCATCTTCCGCCGCCCGTCCAGTGCGATCTCGAACGCCTCTGCCGGTGTCCGCACCACCAGGGAACGGTCTACCTGGTAGTCGTTGACGGCGATCCAGTTCTGCATGATGCCGGTAATGGCCGGGGCAAACTCGCCGGCATCGTTGATGAACAGTTGCAGAGGCAGTGCATACGCGACGTGCGGCGACAACAGGCCGCCTCCGGCGCGGAACTGCGGCGCCATGCTCCGATTCGCAAAGAAGAAACCGGTCTTTCCCGTCCACGTCGTCGGGTTCAGATAATCCGAGTGACCGGCGATGGCGAACAGGAGCACCAGCGAGAGATCCGGCCGATAGATCAGTGCACCCGGCACACCGCAATAGGTCATCGGCGCGAGTTCCATCGCTTCGCTATTGCCGGCCCAGGGGTAGCTCTGCACCCGCCAGTCGCCGGACAACCCGTCGTGATAGGCCAGCCCCACCTCCCATCCGGAAAGGGTATTGTCCACCGTCCACGCGGGAGTCACGTATACTACGGCCCGGGTGTCATCCAGGGCGATCTCGACGCTGTACTGAAGGCGAACCCCATCAATCAGGGGTGCACCGGCCAGGATCGCCCGGTGTTCGCCGTCTTTTGTGATGCTGTCCCCCGGCAGCCAGCGCACTTCACCGGTTTCAGTGTGGCGCAGGAACAGCACGCCTCGCGTGCCCTCCGGCTCCAGCATCCTGCCATTCAGCGATATGGGCCCCAGCGTCCAACCGGCTTCGGCTTCTTCCAAACGAACCACCAGCCCGGAGGTGTTCTGCATTACATGGATCTGCATGTGTGTCTCGCATTCAAAACGGTCCGCATCTGCCAGGCGTCCCGCTCACGTGGCTTCCCGCTACGGTTTCGCGCAGGCCGCCATGACTGGTGTCATCCCACGCCACCGAGTTCACGGACGGCCTGGGCAAGGGCTTCGACGTTGGCCGGGGGCACGTCGGGGAGAATGGCTTCGTGGCTGGGGCTGATCACCAGCGGCCCCAGCACCCGCGCCACGCGGCGGACTTCGACGGCTATGTCCCGTGGCGTGCCGTGCACGAGGAGACGCTGCACGTCGATGCCGCCGACGAACAGGAGCCGCTCCCGGTACGGGCGCAGCGACTCGGCATCCATCCCCGCCGCCAGCGCCTGGATCGGGTGCAGCAGGTCGACGCCCAGTGCGATCAGCCGGTCGAGAATCGGACGGATGCTCCCGCAGCAGTGCAACAGCAGCTTCAAGTTAAATTCGTGGGCCAGGTCGATTTGCTCTGTAATGTACGGGAAGACGAACTCCTCAAGCATGGCCGGGCTCATCATCAGGCCCGTTTGTGTGCCCAGATCGTGGCTGATTTTACACGCCTCCATGTTGCCGTGGGCCTGTTCGAACAACCGCCGGTTGAGCCGCAGGTAAATGTCGTTGATGCGGCGCGTGAATGCGTGCACCACCGCCGGGTGCGTATACATCTTCTCGAAATACCCGCCCATGCCGCCAAAAACCTGGAAGCAATCCCAGTGAAAGAACATGGCCGGGTTGCCGCCGAGGCGATAGTATCCCTCTGCCGCCTCCAGTTGCCGGAGCTGCTCGGAGAAGTCGACGGTATCGGGATCGGGCCAAGCGAACCGTTCGATGTCATCCGGCGACTGGCAGTCGGCGAACAAACCCGGCGGATACGCCGGGGACCACCAGAGCGGCATCCAGCGCAGGTCATCGCCCAGACGCTGGTACAGGGCCTCGGTATCGGGGCAGTCGAAGTGGGCAAGCAAGCCCGGCAAGCTGTCAGGATGCGGGTGGCCCGTCCAGTAGCCGCAGCGATCGACGGGCCGGCCCGCCAGCATCGCCTCGATGCGTTGTCGGCCGTTCATAGCGCCTCCGGGAGTTCAGGCGCCGGGTCGAACCCCGGCCGGAACTGCGGCATCCGTTCCGGCATGGCCCACACGTCGCCGGCGCGAATGAGCAGGAAGTCACCGCGGACGGCGTACAGCCGCGCGTTCGTCAGCTCGATCTCCAGCCGCACGGGCCGGCCCGCCAGCGCTGCCAGGCAGCGCCCGTTTTTCCACTGCGGTGTCCAGGCCGTGTCATCGCCCGAGAAGGGCACGGCGTCCGCGAAGGTATAGCCGTTAATCGGCTGCCCGGACGGCTCGGTGATCTGCATGCGAATCTCGCCGCCGGTCGCCGCCACGTTCAGCTCGGTCTCGCCGCCGTACCAGAGCAGCGTGCGCGTATCCACGCGCGCGGGTCCACCGGCGCTCTCCAGGAAAACGAAGCCGTCGCGCCGCAGCGCATACGCCACCAGGTAGCCGTCCGCCGGGTCGCAGTGCCCGTGCTCGCGCGTGCTGGCGTCGGCGTAGAAGCGCAGCGAGCCGTCGTCCAGGGTCACCATGCGGCTGGGCTGCACGATGCCCGCCGTCGGCGATCCCGGCTCGCCGTTGGGGATGAACGGGTCGCGTAGCCCGCGGGTCCAGTTCGTGCTGTTGAGGCTGTAGGCGAGCTGGCAGTGCATCTTGCCGCCCCAGTACAGATGCGGGTAGCTGCTCCGCTCGTTCTTCGGGCAGCCATAGACCCACAGCAGGCCGAGGTAGACGCCCGCATACGGGACGACGCACATGCCATAGAGCTGCGCCAGCGGCGCGTCCAGCGCATCGGCGTGCAGCGCCAGCGTGGCGGGGGAGAAGCTGCGCCAGTCGGCGGTCTCGAACCAGCAGATGCGCCGGTCGCAGAAGGTCGGACGGCTGTAAAGCAGGTAGCGCTGTCGCACGTCGTTCCAGCAGGCGAAGGTGGGGGGATCGGGCGATGCCGCCTGCCAGCGCGCACCGGGCGCCTCCGTCCAGCGCAGGCCGTCCGGCGACTCCCACAACCGCGCGCCGCCGCCGTGGGGCATGGAGGTGAGGATTTTGATCCGCGCCTCGGGATCCGCCCGGTGGTCCACATACACCGAGGACAGTTCCCCGACGACGCCGCCCGGCAGCACCTGGTGCGGTGCCAGGCGGTTCGGCAGGTCGGGCAGCAAGGCGCGGGTGTCGCACGGCTGCCAGTGCAGGCCGTCGTCGCTCTCCACCACCAGCATGTAATCGCCGCCGCGGTTGACATGCGCAGGGTCTGCCTGAAAGAGCATCCGCCACACGCCGCTCTCCAGGTCGCGAAAGACGCCCGGATACCCCCAGGCGCAGTTGCCCGCCGCTTCATGATAGACGGATTCCGGGATCAACGACGGCTGCCCCAGCTTCCGCACCACATTGTCGTGGTACGTCAGCGGCTCGTCATCGAAGAACAACAAGGTCTGCATAGCAACTCCTACCTGAGATACGCGCAGGTATGTGTATCCTGCTCAAGGCTTATTCCCGGTGGACGGCATGCGCAAAGACAGCCCTAACCGCACCAGGCGCCAGTCATCGGTATCACCGGTGAGGATGGGTGGGTGGTTCGCCTGCCGCGTGCGTGCCACGTAGAGTTGCTGCCCGAAGACGACGTGGTCGCCGGGTGCGTAGGTGGCGGTGGCGTTCCAGGCCGGGGCCAACCACTGCACCCACTGGCGATACGTCCCCGGAGGCGCGTCGATGACGCCGGTCAGCTCGGGATCGTCGGTGCGGACTAGCGCAGCCAGGCGTGGCCCTGTCACCTGTACGTCGGTGATGGCCAGTGTTTTCGGCGCCGTGCCAGCCATAGGTCGGCTATAGGTCATCTGCAGCAGCGCGGCATCCAAGCCGAGATTGGCGAAGCGGCAGCCCTGCATCTGCACCAGCGTGGGGTAAATGTGGGTGAAGTCGAAGACTCCACCCGACGGGTACGCCGATCCGGCGGGCGCCGTGCCGGTAAGATGTGTGAACTGCAACTGCCCGCCATAGGTTTGCCCGACATGGCAGAGGTAGTATTCCGTGCGATGCGTCACGGGGTTCGCGAAGGTGACATCGTCGCAATCGGCATTCGCGCCGCTGAGCAGCACGCCGTAGCGCCCGCAGGGGTCGATGGTCACGTGGCGCAGGCAGACGGCGCTGTAATCGGTAAAGACCGCCGCATGCGCGCCGGACAGCTTGCAATTCCGGATATCCGTGGTATAGCTGCACCCGTAGGGCAGGTCGCCGATGGCATAAAAGCCCCCGCGAATCGTCAGGTTCCAGAACTTGCTGTCCAAACCCTGCCAGTTGACGATGCCGGCGCCCCAATGGGGGCCGGGCTTCAGGGTCATGTCGCTCACGCGCAGATGCTGGCGTCCGACCAGCACCGCGCCGGGCCAGAGGATGCCGTAGCCGATCTCCCCCGTTTCCCCGGCCGCATCCCCCAGCACCTGCGTTACCAGATAGCCGGTGTTGCGCAAGTCCTCGCCATGGTCGGTGAGCGGGAGGAGGCCCATGGTACCGGGGTCATTGGCGAAGTAGATAGCGTCGGTGGGGGCGCCGCCGCTGCGCAGGGTGAGCGCATCGGCATCCGCATAGCGCGGTACGGCGGACATGCGCAGGCCGCACAGGGTGTAATCGTAGGGGACGTCGAAATCCGAGCGATTGGCATAGGGACTACCGTTGGGATACCCGCCAAAGATGAAACTGGCCTTCTGTGTGGGCGTAAAATGCGCCCCGACCGGCAAGTCTCGGTTGAGCGTGCGCACCCATGTAGGATTATTCGGTCCGCGTAACCAGGCCTGCAGGCGGTGGCCGGTGAAGTCGAACTGCAGCACGACGCGATACAGCCCGATGGCCGTCGGCGACTGCCCACGGGGATTCACCTCGTCCTGCCAGGAGACCGGCGTGCCGTCGGCCAGGGTCAGGTTATACGCCAGGCGCAGCGAGTCGACATCGCTCTGATAGAGTGCCCATACCTTGTTCTGTGGTGCTTCGCCCCAACACACGCCGGCGACAGGCCTGGCCGTGTTCGCACTGTTATTGACGTAGGCCAGCTCTACCGTATAGGCGGACATGCCCGCCAAGTTGGAGGCGCGACCCGAGGCCGGGTCCAGCGCGCCATCCGCGAAGGGATTCATGGAGAAGAAGACGTTCGCCGGCACCTTGGCGGTCCACGCCTGTGTCCAATGCGTGCCCTGCAGGGGGCGGGTATCCGCGCTCGCGGTATGCACCGCGGTACACACGCAGGTGATTTGCGAATAGTTGGCGGACACTTTCACCGCGTCACCCGGTTGGAACGCCGTCCCTTCCGCCCAGCTTTTCGTGGCCTTCACCGTCAGGTGGTTGCCGCCGGGGGGATACTCGGTGTAGGTGCGGATGCCGTAGCGTCCCGCCGGGACGGTGTTGTCGAGCAACCCCGCCAGCGGCACCCAGTTCTCCGGCTGGTGCGGCAGATAAGGAAAGAAGCGTGTCATCGCCACGTGGACCAGCGGCATGGCGGCCTTCCCGGGCACCGCTTGCAGTGTGGTGGCGTCCTGGCCTGCGCCGACCAACTCCACGCCGCCTTGATCGAGCACGAGCGGCGCGGTGAGAAACCAGTCGCCGCGCGGGATCACGACGCGCCCGCCTGTCGGGGAGAGGGTCGAGAGGTAATCCAAACGCTGTTGGATGGCCTGCGTGGTCTCCGCAGCATGCGCCGCGCCGGGGGCGGCGATGGCATAATCCTGGCACGGCTGGGTGATATCCAACACGCGCGGCATGGCGGCCAGGAGTGGCAGGCTGCATCCGACGACGAGCAGCGCGAGGAGATGTCGCATCATTTCGCCTCCTTGCCCACCGGCGTCCACACCGGCGGCGTGGGTGTGCCATACACGCCGGATTTTGTACAGCGATACACGGTGCCGGATCCAGGCGCCGGCAGCGCGGCAGGGATGGTCAGCTCATGACAGCCCGCCAGCCATGCGCCTTCCGTCGGCAGGCCGATCGCATCATACTGATAGGTGTGCAACCGGCAGCCACCGGGAGGGCCCGAATAGTCGATGGGCCCGATGGTGAGTCGCATGTCGTGTTGCGGGTAGCCCTCAATGCGGCCTTCCCAGTGCGTGCTGCTGCAGCGCACCAGGCAGGCGGGGTGCTGCTCGGGCGCGTTGGGGATAGCCAGCAACGCCAGAGTCAACCGCCCCGGTGGCGTCACGGCGCCGCCTGGCGCATCCGCCAACTGCACCACCGCCTGGTTGAGCCGCGTATACATGGTGCCGTCGTAAATGAGCTTGATGTCCAGCGCGTTGCCGCCCGGCCCGGGGTGCAGTGACGGCTCGGCGTAAAAGAGCGCGCCGTCGAGATGCGGGTTTTCATAGCCTTCATTGTCGAAGCAAATATTCTCGATGGACAGCGGGCCCCCATACGGCCCGGCATGCAGCATGAAGTAGGCATGATCCGTGTTATCGCTGTCGCCCAGCAGCATCCCGCGGAGAGCCCCCTGGCAGCCAACCAGCCGGAACGCCGTCCAGCCAGGCCGACCATTAAATTGTCTGATATCCAGGTTCTGCGATTTCCCGTAATAGATGGCCTCCAGCGCGTCGAAGGCCACGTGAGTCACCGTCACGGGGCAATTGGGCACATGGCATCCCCAGTCGCTGATGCCGTGGGCGTTCATCATGCAGGAGACCACTTCGGAGATCGACACCCGGCTGGCTTCACCGATCACGATGGCCGCTCCGGTGAAGGGGGCGCAGAGATCGAGGCGCAGGTTGCGCACGATGGTTGTGCCGCCCTGAGCGTTCAACGCCAGCGGGCGCATGGGCAGCCAGTAGCCGTAGAAGTATTCGCCGTCAGTGCGCTGGCCACAGCGCATGAGAACCAGGTGGTTGCTGGCCGCGGGGTCGCGGGGCCGGTCGCTGGAGAGCGCGATGGAACCGGCATCGCGGGTGAAGTAGCGTGACGCGTCCGTGATGGCCGCGCCGTCCAGGCGCGCCTGAGCGGCGCCGGGCGCGGTGGGCCACGCATAGCGCAACGCATCGCCCAGGTAAACGCCGGCGTAGGTCCAATCACCCAGCTGACGAGTGAGGGGATCCGCGGGGGACCCGGTGAAGGGCGAGTCCGTCACCCGTCCCAGGCGGAAGGCGCCATACGCAAAGGTTTTGAAGCGGGTGCCCGTGGGGAGCGTCGCCACTGCCGTGCATGCCAACGGCAGAGGGAGGACCGTGCTGATGCTGCTCCACGCACAGGCGCGCCCGGCGGTGAAATCGAGCTGCACCGCCACGCGCAACGTACCGGCGCCCACGGGCGCCGTTGCCAGCGGCAACGTGAGGAGCGATTCCCGCCCCATGGCGTCTTGCACGCGTGCGTGAAAGGCCAGGTGTGCGCCGGTCGTCGGGTCACTGTCGATCGTCCAGAGCGTCATCGGGTCGCCGATGTCACCCCGCGGGCCGTCACCCACGCCGCAGATGACACCTTTCATCACGCCATCGCCATTGTTGCGCACGCACAGTTCAACGGTAAAGACCGGGTCAGCGGAATAATGGGTGCCGTTGTTCGGATAGCGGGCAAGGCGCGCGCCCAGCGTGAAGGGACATAGGGGAAAGAAACCGGCTGCGCGCACGTGCCCATCATTGGTCCGCAACCCGGTAGCGCGCGGCACCGATGTATCCAATACCGGTGGTGTTTGGCCAGCGACGCTGGGAAAATGCGCCGCGCTGATGGGCGCCTCGGGGTATGCGTCGCGGATCCCCAGCAGGAAGAGCGAGCAGCGCCCATTCATCCGGATCGTCGTCCCCATGCCTTCACCGGCGATAGTCACCTTCGGCGAACCCACAAAGAGGGGGCGCGACACCTGCCACGCCTGCGCATGGGCAGGAATCACCACCGTGCCGCCGTCCGGGTTGGCCGCGACATCATCGAGCGCACGTTGCAGCATGGCGGTGACATCCCCGTTGGCGGGATCCGCGCCGTAGTCGGCTTGCAGATTGCGCGAAATCGGCGCGGCGCCGGCCCACAGGCCGCCGGCCAGCACGAGGACGAGTGGCACGCATAGACGTTTCAACATATCGGTCTCCCGTAGCCGGCAGAGGGCTGTATGTTCACTGGCGCACTGCCGCCAGCGGTGCGCGGAAGGGCGTGGCGGGATAACCGGCACCATTCGCCAGGTTGCAGACGGGGTTGTCCGCCCAAGCGTAGCGGACATGCGTGGGATGCGGTACCTGGGGGCTGCTGACGATAACGGACCTGCCGGCGATGACGGCATCCGCCCACACGAAGTGGCCGTCGGCGCCGGCGAGGGCAAAGCCAGTGAGTTTGCCGTCTCCGGACGCGACTAATCCGCCTGTGGTATGGGTGAAGGAGAGACGGATTTGCGAGCCGTGAATGCGCATCCGTGTATAGCACGGCCCGCAATATTCCGCCTTCCCGCCATAGGACGTGTTGAGGGCGATGGCGGCCAGGCGGCGTGCCACCTCCTGTTTGTTCTTGGGGTGAATGTCCTGGGCGTCGCCGAGGTCGAGGGTCACCGCGAGGCCGACGTGCGGCAACTGGGTGGCCGAGGCCTGCGCCTCGCGCAGCTCCGCCCACTGGCTGTCACCCGGTTGTGCCGGCGGCGCGCCGAAATTCGGCAGTTGCACGATCAGGAAGGGGAAATCGCCTTGTCCCCAGACCTGCCGCCACCCGGTGATGAGCGCCGGCAGCTCGTTGCCGTATAAGGCGGGCTGCTCGACATTCGATTCACCCTGGTACCACAGCACCCCTCGCAGGGCGAAGGGGAGCAGGGGGTGGATGCGGCTATTGTAGATCACGGTAGGCATAGTGCTGGCCAGCGGCGGTTTCACGGTATCGAGCAGAGGCGCCAGGGTAGGATTCGCCTGGTAGGCCGTCCGGGGAATCCAGCCTTCGATGCGCGTGCCGCTCCAGGAGACGTTGATAATGCCCACTGGCACGCCTTTCGCCTGGTGAATAGCGCGCGCGAAATAGTAGCCGACAGCGGAGAAGTACCCCACGGTGTCAGGCCCGCACACCCACCAGCTGCCATTCTTCTCGTCGGCCTGTGGCGCTTCCGCCAGGTCGCCGCCACCGAAGAACAGGCGGATGTGGGGATATTTCGCCGCGGCCACTTCCGTCTCGCCGTGCAGCGCCGCCTTGACCCCCATCTCCATATTCGATTGCCCGGAGCAGAGCCACACCTCGCCCACGAGCACGTCGTCGAGGGTTACGGTGTTCGTCCCCGCCACCGTCAGTGTAAATGGCCCACCCGCCGACATTTTTGGAAGTGTCACTGTCCAGGCACCAGAGGCATCCGCCTTGGTGGACGCAGCACGTCTGTCGAGGGTCACCGTCACGCGCTCCCCCGGCGCTGCCCACCCCCACACGGGAATGGGCCGCTCACGCTGCAGCACCATGTGGGATTGCCAAACGCACGGCAAGGTAACCGCGGCCTGCGCCATCGACGCCATCGCCACGATCACCCATAAGCCCGCACGCACCCAGCGGAATATCTCCATCGTCACTCCCCATTCGACCGTAGCGTGCGATATCCTTTGCGGGGCCGTTGGCACCAGTCGTGCGTGGGACGGCTTATTGCTTGGTCAGCCTCACGTTATCGAAGAGCAATTGCCCCTCCGCAATAAGCCAAATGACGATCGGCTGGCCGACCACGCCGCCACTGGAGGGAGTGATGCCGGTGACGTTGAGTTGCGCCTAGGCATCGACTGCGGGTTTCGCCAAGGTCGAGCCGTTCACGCCGCCCCAACACCGATGCCTTGCTCGTGATACCCCCTGACGCGAACATCTGACCGATGCGTCGTGTCAGAAGATGTGAATCATCGCAGAGACGGCTTCTATGCGCGCCGGGATCGCAGCGAACCGCTCCTCTGACGAGGGAGCGACCAGGCACGGGTAGTTGCTGCTGGACGATTGCGACGCCGTCCGAGATCCCGACGCTGCCTTTGCTGCGGATGGCACCATTTTCGCCGTGCACTACCGCCACCGTGGTGGCATCGGGGCGATCTTGTTTTCGGTTTTTCGGCAGGCGGAGATCGTAGGATCACCACTGACGACTTGGCTACAACGAGAGGATAATCAGCAGCAACCATGTCACGCTCCGTAATATGGTTAGGACTTTCGCTTATGCACACCCCACCGCCGTAATAGTAGGATTGCGGAGTTCGTTTTTCAGATAGTCGTGCCATAACGCCGCAGACGCCTCATACAATGACGTGCCGATCGCCCGCGCGCGCAGGCACAACGCGACC
>CAIYQO010000185.1 GCA_903928345.1 uncultured bacterium
GCGTGCCGGTGCTGCTGCTCGACCACCGCCCGGCACGCGCCGCGGCGCTCGACGCCGCGGGCCTGCGCGTGCACGACGCGGCGCGCGTCACCGTGCCCGTGCCCGTCACCGCCGACCCGCGCCGGCTGGCCGGGGTGGACGCCGCGTTGGTGCTGGTGAAAGCGTATCACACGGAAGGGGTGGCGGCCACGCTGGCGGAGCACCTGCCGCCGCGCGCCATCGCCGTGACGCTGCAGAACGGCCTGGGCAACGTGGAAACGCTGATGCTGCACCTGGGCGCGGCGCGCGCCTTCGGCGGCACCACGGCGCAGGGGGCACGGCTGGAAGCGCCCGGCATAGTGCACGACACCGGCGGCGGCCCGACGACGCTGGGACATCTGGAAGGCTTTACGGACGCCCGGTTGGAGGCGGTGGCGGGGGCATTGCGCACGGCGGGCTTCGCGGCTCTCGTCACCGACGACCTGCCCGCGGCGCTGTGGATGAAGGCCATCCTCAACGCGGCCATCAACCCGGTGGCCGCCCTCACGCGCTTGCGCAACGGGCAGTTGGCGGAGCACGCGCCGAGTCTGACCCTGATGACTGCCGCCGCCCGCGAAGCCGCGCTGGTGGCGCGTCGTCATGGGGTGAACGTGGGCTCGCAGGACTGGCGTGCCCGCCTGCAAACGATCTGCCGCGCCACCGCCCTCAATGTGAATTCCATGCTGGCGGACATCCTGGCCCAGCGCCCCACCGAAATCGCCGCCATCACCGGCGCCATCACCCGCACCGCCACCCACCACCGCGTCGCCTGCCCCGTCAACCGCACGCTGCTGCACCTTATTGAGACGGTGGAAGCGAGCTATGGGACGACGGTGGGAGAATGAAAAGTACAAAATAGAATATGCAAAGTGTTGTTATGCAGATTCGGCGCGCTGTGCGAAGTACGAACATATCTCTTTTACCGCCGACGGCACATCTTCTGATAAATAATGAAGATACGAGTGGTCGCGCAATGACTCCCATTGCAAATATCCTATGCGAAATGGCTCATCGAGATAGAAGATGAAAACGGGAACCGGTATATGATTATCTATTATCTGATTTGACCCATCACCGTTTAACGCATAAGTAATATTGGTTGCCATCAGGTGCGCAGTGTAGTAATTCCTATCTGCCAATGTAATCATCGCGTCTGAAGCATCAATGCGCCGTTCGCAAAAGGCGTATCCGGGAAACCACTTTTCCGGTATTTCCAGTTCGAATTCACAGCGTTCAAGGGTGGCGATTATAGCATTTCCACGCGGGGGCATCTCGGCCAGATTATATATGGTCGACACGAATAGTTTTTTTTCAGCCCATGGTGAATATGAAACAGATTCATGCTCGAATTGCCTGTCTGTCATATGCCCTCCAATGTACAGGGATGAAATCTTACCAGGAATTCATACGTCCCGCCCGCAATCTCCACCACCAGCCCATCCACCTTCTCCATCACCCCCGAAATACCCGGCACCATGTGAAACGCACCGTCCCACAGCAGCGCGTCGCCTTCGTTCACCCGACCGGCGGGCAGGTGCACGGCGGCGGTGCTGCCGGTGGGGAGGGTGACGGCCAGCGTGAAGGTATCTCCTTTTTCCCACGCCACCACTAGCTGGCCGCGCGGGGTGGCGACGGTGGCGCGGACGAAAGTGAGGTCGCCGACGACGTGCGGGGCGACCGTCACGCGGTGGTAGGCGGGGGCATCGGGGTGCAGGCCGATGCCGGCCAGCGTGCGGTAAAACCACCCGCTGATGCCGCCATACATGGGATGGCAGTGCGAGCCGATCTCCTTCTTCCAGTTTTCCCACATCGTCGTGGCACCGTTCGCCAGCATGAAGCCGTAGCTCGGGTAGGCCGTCTGCACCGCCAGCCGGTAGGCGTCCTCGGCGTGCCCGGCCAGTACCAGCGCGTCGAAGAGCGCCGGCGTGCCCATAATGCCGGTGTCCAGCGTGAAGCCGCGCGCCGCGTAGTGATCGACCAGGTGGGCGACCACGCGGTCGCGCTCCGCGTCCGGCACGGCGTCGAGGAGCAGCGCTAAAGCCTCCGTGCCGTGGGCGCCCACGCTGTAGCAGCCACGCGCAGCGTCGTAGAAGGCGCGGTGGAAGTTGCCGGCGATCTCCCGCGCGAGGGTGGCGTAGCGCGCGGCATCCCCCGCCCGCTCCAGCGCCGTCGCCACGCGCGCCATCAGCTGCGCGCAAAAGCCGTAGTAGGCCGTGTTCACCAGCGCGGGCGGGATGGGCACCTCCGTGCCGGTCATGAACTCGTCGGGCAGCGCCCAGTCGCCCAGGCACCAGCTCTCCGGCTCCTCGCGCACCACCAGGCCGCGCTCGTCGCAGCGCGTCGCCAGGTACGCCATGCCGTCGTAATGTGTCTCCAGCGCGCGCCGGTCGGCGTAGTGCTGGTAGAGCTGCCACGCCACGATAACGTACGCCGCCCCCCACCCCGGCCCGCCGCGCCGCCGCCGCCGTAGAAAGGCGCGGTGTGCGGCACGAAGCCGGTGCGGTGGTTCTGCGCGTCGCCGATGTCATTCAACCACTTGGCGAACCACGGCGCGGCCTGGAAGTTGAACATCGCCGTCTCGGTGATCAGTTGCCCGTCGCCGGTGTAGCCCAGCCGCTCGCGGTGCGGGCAGTCGCTGGTGACGCACCCGTGCACGTTGGCGAGCTGCGTGCGCCGGTAAAGCGCCTGGATGTCGTTGAGCAGCGGGTTGGAGCAGGAGAACTCGCCCGCGGAGGCCACGTCCGCGTGCACCACGCACCCCGTCACGTCCGCCGGCGTCGGCACGCCGGGGTAGCCGGTCACCTCGACGTAGCGGAAGGCGTGCCAGGTGAAACGCGGCGCGTAGACGTCCTCCCCGCCCTTGCCGGTAAATACGTCGCGCTGGATCTGCTCCGATCCGCCGGCACTTTCGAAGTCGAGGCTGCCGTCGGGGAACACCTCCTCGGCGAAGCGCAGCGTCACCGTGTTGCCCGCGGGGCCGTCCACGCGCAGGCGCACCCAACCGGAGAAGACCTCGCCGTAGTCGAAGACATACACCCCCGGCGCGGGTTCGGCGTGCAGCACCGGCGTGATGTCGCGCTGCCGGCGGTCCGGCGGCGAAGTCTGCGCGCAGAGCGGGCCGTCCACCGTCTTCGCGAGCCGCGCAGGCGTCCACGAAGACGCGTCGAAGCCCGGCGCATCCCACCACGGCTGTTCAAGCCGCGCGTCATACACTTCGCCGATGAACAGGTTGTTGAAGGTGATCGGCCCGGCGGCGGTCTGCCAGGACGGATCGCTGACCACCGTCTCAGTAGTGCCATCCGCGTAGGTAAGCTCGCACTGCAGCAGCAGGCGCGGCGGGCCGTACCACATCAACCCCTCGATGGTGCGCTCGCGCTGGTTGTGCCACCCGTTGCCGAGGATCACGCCCAGCGTGTTATCGCCCGCGCGCAGTTGCGCCGTCACGTCGTAGGTGACGTACAGCGCGCGCGAGGTGCTCCCGTCGTCGAAGGGGTAGAGCAGCCCGTTGATCTCGCGGGTGTCGAAATTCGTCCAGTTCGGATCGAGCAGGCAGTCGCCCACCTTCGCGCCATTCAGCCGCAGCTCGTAATAGCCCAGCCCGCACAGATAGACGCGCGCCGCCCGGAGCGGTTTGGTCAGGGTGAAGTCACGGCGGAACAACGGTGCGGAAACGCTCTCCTCGGCGCCAATCCACGTGGCGACCCAGTCGGCGCGGTCGAGGAAGGCCAACTCGAAGGTCGCGGGGGCGCTGAAGTCGGAGGCCGCGTCGTGCTCATCCCACACGCGCACCGCCCACCAGCACCGCGCCCGGCTGCGCAGCGGCGTCCCCGCAAAGGCGATATGCAGCGTCTCGTCATCGGCGACCTTGCCGCTGTCCCAGCAATCCCCCACCCCATCGGCTAACCGCGCGGGACTACTCGCCACCAGCACCTGATACGCCGTCTGCCGCGCCCCGCGATGCGCCCCGTCGAGCTGCCAGCTCAGCCGCGGCGCGGCCGTATCGAGCCCCAGCGGATCGACCAGGTACTCGCAGGTAAGGGAGACAGGGGAGACGTGTGCCATAGCGGCGCCTTTCTCATCCACCGGGTGAACCCGGTGGCAAACGGACTCAAGCCGGTTGAAACCGGCTACCGATGAAAACGAAAGGTTTCCTGCATATAGTCAGCGCGCTTCAGCGTGCTTGAGACGATCAGCCTCCGGGTGCACCCGGTGGCGGCACACCGGTACCGCAGAACTGTATTTACTCGAACATCTCCGCGATCCCTTCCTTGAAGGAGATCTCCGGCAGGTCGAAGGGGAGCACTTCGCGGCGGGCGCAGCGGCTGCCGGCGAGGAGCATGGTGAGTTGCTCGTTGGTGATCGGGAAGGGCAGGTGCAGCGTTTCCGCCATGCCGATGACCAGGCGCATAAAACCGATGGGCACGTGCACCACCGGCTTGCGGACGTTGAGCGCGTTCGCCAGCGTGAGGAGGATGGACGCGTAGCTCATCACCTCCGGCCCGCACAGGTCGAATGCCTGCCCGCGCGTCGGGCCGTCCAGCGCCAGCGTCTGCACGAAGGCGGCGCACACGGCGTGGATGGAGATGGGCATGAAGGTATACTCGCCGCTGCCGATGATGGGGATCACCGGGTATGACTGCAACTGGTGGATCAGCGGTTCGGTGAAGCCGGCGCCGGGACCGAAGACCAGCGAGGGGCGGAAGATGGTGGCGTCCACGCCGGTGGCGCGCACCAGTTGTTCGGCTTCCCACTTCGTGTGAAAATACTCCGTCTCCGCCTCCGGCTCGGCGCCCAACGCGCTCATGTGCAGCAGGCGGGTGACCCCCGTTTTGCCCATCGCCGCAAGCACCTGCGCCGTGCCCCCCACGTGCACCTGCGCGAAGGTGGCGCCGCGCGTCTCGCGGATAATCCCCACCAGGTGCACCACCGCGTCGCACCCCGCCATGCCCGCCGCCAACGCGTCCGCGTCGTCCAGTGTGCCTTTTGCCCAGGTTAATCCCGCTTCGTCCGGCAGGGGGTGGCGCGTGAGCGCCGTCACGGCGTGTCCGGCCTCGTGCAGCGCTACGCGCAGG
The DNA here is from genome assembly GCA_903928345.1 of uncultured bacterium. Lineage (GTDB taxonomy): Bacteria > Armatimonadota > Hebobacteria > CAIYQO01 > CAIYQO01. The sequence goes on from CAIYQO010000185.1 coordinate 5,091, forward strand.
TGCCGGCCCACGAACCCCGTGCCCCCGGTGAGAAATATGCGCATCCGTTCCCTTTCCTATCCATAACTTCCATACCCGTTTCCGCATCCCGCTAACGGGTTATTCCATATCCTGCGCTGGTCCGTTCCGCGCCGCACGGCGCGGCGGCCCTCCCGATACCGTGCCCGACGTGCGCACGCGCCGGGCACCTTACGAGCACCCGGCGCGCGCTTTGTTGCTGTTACTCCGCCAGCGCCGCCGCGATGGCGCCGGTGAAGGCGTCCGCCGCTGTGGTCACGGGCAGGTCGATGGCGGGGGCTTCCGCTACGGTGAGGCGGATGTGCTCGCCGCCGGTGGCGCCGAGGATGGTGAAGGGCACGCCCAACTCCGCGGCGAGGGCGGTGAGGGCGGCCTGTTGTGCGGGCGCGAAGGCCACCACGATGCGCGACTGCGACTCGGCGAAGAGGGCGGTGTCCATCCGGCCATCCACCGCGGGCAGGTTTGCCTGCACGCCCACCCCGCCGGCGAGAGCGGACTCTGCCAGCGTGACGGCCAGGCCGCCTTCGGAGCAGTCGTGGGCGGTGGTCAGCAATCCCTGTTGAATCGCGGCGAGCACGAAGTTCTGCACCGCCAGCTCGCGCGGCAGCTCCAGCGACGGCGGATAGCCAGCTTCCAGGCCGTGCTCCACCGCCAGGTACTCCGAACCGCCCATTTCGGCTCGCGTCTCACCTACCAGCGCCACGATTTGTCCGGCGGTGAAGGCCAGCGTGGCGTGCGCCTCCACATGCGCCAGCACCCCCACCATGCCGATGGTCGGCGTGGGGAAGATGGCGGCGTCGGGGCCCTCGTTGTACAGGCTCACGTTGCCGCTCACCACGGGCACGTTGAAGGCGCGGCAGGCGTCGGCGATGCCTTCCACGGCGCGTTTGAGCTGCCAGAAGCGGTCGGGCTTCTCCGGCTTGCCGAAATTCAGGCAGTCCGTCACCGCCGCCGGATCGGCGCCCACGCATACCAGGTTGCGCGCGGCCTCCGCCACGGCGATCTGCGCCCCCACGTACGGGTCAAGGTAGCAATAACGGCTGTTGCAGTCCGTGGTCATCCCCAGGCCCTTGTCGGTACCCTTCACGCGGATCACCGCCGCGTCGCCGGCACCCGGCGGCACCACGGTATTCGTCTGCACCATGTGGTCGTACTGGCGGAAGGCCCAGCGTTTGCTGGCGATATTCGGCGAGGACAGCAGGCGCAGCAGCACGGTGTTCAAGTCGGTCGGCGGCGGCACGGTCAGGTCGGTCGCGTGCACCTTGGCGAGCCATGCGGGCTCCTCGGCGGGCAGGTAGTAGATGGGCGACTCGGCCAGCGACAGGCTGGGCACCTCGGCGACGATCTCGCCGTGGAAGCGGATGCGCAGCACCTGCTCCTCGACCACCGCGCCGACGATGGCGGCGTTGAGGTTCCACTTTTCGAAGATGTCGATGACTTCCTGCTCGCGTCCCTGCTGCACCACCACCAGCATGCGCTCCTGCGACTCGGACATCATGATCTCCCACGGCTCCATGCCTTCTTCGCGCATCGGCACCTTGGCAAGGTCGATGTCCATCCCCACCCCGCCGGCGGCGGCCATCTCCGCGGTGGTGCAGGTGATGCCCGCGGCGCCCATGTCCTTGATGCCCACGATGGCGTCACCTTGCAGCACTTCCATGCACGCCTCGATGAGGCATTTCTCCGTAAACGGGTCGCCGATCTGCACGGTGGGGCGCTTCTCGTCGTCCTCGCTGAATTCGTGACTGGCCAGGATGGAGCACCCGCCGATGCCGTCGCGGCCCGTGCGATTGCCCACCACCAGCACCGGGTTGCCCGGCCCTTTGCCCTTGCTCGTTGCCAACAAGGCGGTATCGGCGATGCCGACGGCCATCACGTTGACCAGGCAGTTGTCGCGGTACGACGGGTGGAAGTAGATCTCGCCGCCCACGGTGGGCACGCCCACGCAGTTGCCGTAGAACTGGATGCCGTCCACCACGCCGGCCAGCAGGTGCTTGCCGATGTCGGAGTCCAAGTCGCCGAAACGCAACGAGTCGAGCAACGCCACCGGGCGCGCGCCCATGGTGAAGATATCGCGCAGGATGCCACCGATGCCCGTCGCCGCGCCCTGCTTGGGCTCCACCTGCGACGGGTGGTTGTGGCTCTCCATTTTGAAGATGACGTACAGCTCGTCGGTGAGGGCGAAGCCGCCCGCATCCTCCCCCTCGGCGCGCGTCGGGTATTTGCCCGTCTTCGGGAAGAGCTTCAGCAGCGGACGGCTGCGCGGATACCCGCAGTGCTCCGACCACTCCACCGAATACATCGCCAGCTCCGTCCCGGTCGGCTCGCGCCCCAGGATTTTGAGCACATTGGCGTACTCCTGCTCGTTCATGCCCAATTCGCGGGCGACATCAAGTTGTGACGTTTGCGTTGCCATAGCCTTCTCTCTTTGACCTACCCCCCGCTGTTTCCCGTGCGGAAAAAGCCGGAAGGTGCGCTACGCGTGTCCATATACTTCCCCGTCCCTCGAGGGTGGGGAAGCGAGGGGGTAGGTTATCGATGCCCCATACTGATCGCCCGCACCATCATGCTCTCTACGATCCCCTTGAAGAGCTTTTTGCCGTCGGTGCCGCCGACGAGGCGGTCGCAGCGGCGCTCCGGGTGGGGCATGAGGCCGAGGACGTTGCGCGTCTCGTTGCAGATGCCAGCAATGTTGTTGAGCGAGCCGTTGGGATTCGCCTCCGCCGTGCTCTCCCCCGCGGGGGTGCAGTAGCGGAAGATCACCTGCCCGTTGGCCTCCAGCGCCGCCAGCGTGTCGGGGTCGGCGTAGTAGCGCCCCTCGCCGTGGGCGATGGGGAACTCCACCACCTGGGCGGGCTTGTAGAAGTGCGTGAAGGGGGTGTCGATCGCCTCTACGCGCAGGTGCTGCGGCTGGCAGACGAACTGCAAGTGGTCGTTGCGGTAGAGTGCGCCGGGCAGCAGCCCCGCTTCGGTGAGCACCTGGAAGCCGTTGCAGATGCCCACGACGTACTTGCCCTCGGCGGCGTGGGTCACCACGGCCTCCATCACCGGCGAGAAGCGCGCCACCGCGCCGCAGCGCAGGTAGTCGCCGTAGGAAAAGCCGCCGGGTACGATCACGCAGTCGAGGTCGCTGAGGTCGCGCTCCTCGTGCCACACATAGCGCACTTCCTGCCCGGTGACGTTGCCCGCGGCATAATGGCAATCGGCATCACAATTGGAGCCGGGAAAAACGACGACGCCGAACTTCATACCACCTGCTCCTTATCGACCACCTGCACGGCGAACTGCTCGATAATCGGGTTGGCGAGCAATTCCCGGCAGAGTTCTTCGGCCGCCGCCTGCGCTTCCGCGGGGTCGGCGGCGTCCAGCTCCATGGTGACGAATTTGCCGATGCGGACGTTGGCGGCGGAGGTATGCCCCAGCTTATGCAGGGCGCGCTCGATGGTCGTCCCCTGCGCGTCCATCACGGTCGGCTTCAGCGTGATCTCGATTTGCACGTGGTACAGCACGGTTAAAACTCCTTCGGAGTGGTTCAACGTTCAACGGTCAACGGTATATGCCGGCGCTGTTTCCGGCTCTGACAACTATAGGCGCGTGACATTACGCGCGGATTTCGTCGGCGATGCCCAGGCGCTGGTAGAACACCTCGATATGCTGCAGGTGGCGCGGCCAGTCGAAGGCAACGGCGATGTCGTCCGGGGTAAGGAAAGCACTCAGCGCGGGATCGTCGCGCAGCGCCGCCTGGTAATACGTACCCAGTTCGGCCGGCGTCATCGCGTCATCCTGAATCTTTTCCCAGGTGTCCATGGCGTGGCTCTGCACCGCGGTGTAGGCAGTGTCTTTGTCCATGCCCTTCTTCACCGCCGCCAGCATCACCGCTTCGCTGTTGAAGAGGCCGCCGGTGGCGTTCAGGTTTTTCAGCATACGCTTCGGATAGACCACCAGGCCGTCCACCACGCGGGTGAATTTGCGCAGCATGTAGTCCAGCAGGATGCAGGCGTCGGGGATGATGACGCGCTCCACCGAGGAGTGGGCGATGTCGCGTTCGTGCCAGAGGGCCATATTCTCGATGGCGGGCAGCAGGTAGCCGCGCATCAGGCGCGCCATGCCGCTTACGCGCTCACTGACGATGGGGTTGCGCTTGTGCGGCATCGCCGACGACCCGCGCTGCCCGGCCTGGAAGGGTTCTTCGACCTCCAGGATGTCGGTGCGCTGCAGGTTGCGCACTTCCGTGGCGAACTGCTCCAGCGAGCCGGCCAATACCGCCAGCGCGGCGAGAAACTCCGCGTGCCGGTCGCGCTGCAACACCTGGGTGGCCGCCGGGGAAGCCTGCAACCCGAGGCGATCCGCAACGATCTCCTCGACGCGCGGATCGACGTTGGCGAAGGTGCCTACGGCGCCGGAAATCTTACACGCGGAGATGGTCTCCACGGCGTGCTCGAACATGGTGACGCGGCGGCGCAGTTCCGCCAGCCACACGCACATCTTCTGCCCGAAGGTGATCGGTTCGGCATGCACCCCGTGGCTGCGGCCGATCATATACGTCCACTTGTGCGCCTGCGCCTGCTTGATAATGGCCGTTTCCAGGGCCGCCATATCCGCGCGGAGAATCCCCGCCGCCTTGCGCATGAGCAGGCTGAGCGCGGTGTCCTCGATATCATACGACGTGACGCCGTAGTGCAGCCACTTCTTCTCCGCGCCGCAATGCTCATAGACGGCGTGGAGAAAGGCGATCAGGTCGTGGCGGGTGCGCTTGGCCGCCTTGCCTTCCGCTTCCTTGCCCGGCGTTTCGCCTTCCAGCTCGATGGCGCGGGCGGCTTCTACCTTCGCGTTGCGGCGCAGGGCCTCGGCGGCATCCTTGGGCACCACGCCCAATTCCGCCCACGCCTCCGCGATGAGCAGTTCCACTTCCAGCCAGGTATCGTAGCGGCTCTGCGCTTCCCACAGGGCCTTCATCTCGGGGTAACTGTAGCGTTCGATCATGACGGGTGTATGTCCATCCTCCGGGTATCTCGCCAGCCGACGCGCGGACGCGCGGCGGTCTGCCATAGTGACTGTACCTTTTTCGCGCTCGCGCGGCAAGACTCCTGCAAGGGGTTGGTCGCTGCATAAAGTCTCTGCGCCGCCGCTTGCTTCCCGGCCCGTCGGCGCTTATAATGGCGCCATGCGGGATTTCCTCAGGTGGCTGCGCACGATTCCGCCGGAGCGCTTTGTGCTGGCGCTGCTGGTGGCGGTGGCGCTTGGCACGTGGGGGGGCGTGGCGGCCTGGTGGCCGCGCCCGCTGACGGTGACCGTCTTCGCGGTAGGCGACGGCGACGCGGTGCTGGTGCAGGCGCCGGGTGGCAAGGCGGTGCTCTACGACGGCGGCAGTCGCGACGGCGCCGAGGTAGGCCCGCGCGTGCTGGTGCCCAACCTGCTGCTGCGCGGGGTGAAACACCTGGACGCCATCATCGTTTCCCACCCCGACAGCGACCATATCAACGGCCTGCCCGCCGTGCTCGACGCGGTGCGGGTGGACACCGTGCTGGAGTCCGGCGTGCCGTGCGACACCGGAACCTACGCGCACCTGGAGGCGGAGATGCGGCGGCATCACGTGCCGTCGCAGACGGTGCGCGCGGGCGATCGGCTCAACCTGGGCGGCGGGGCGACCCTGGCCGTGCTCGCGCCCGGAGCGCAACTCATCAGCGGCACCGATTCCGACACGAACAACAACTCCCTGCTCTGCCGCCTCGACTACGGCGCCAGCCACCTCCTGCTGACCGGCGACGCCGAAGAGCAGGAGGAGCACGCCGCGATAGCCGCGGGTGCCGACGTGCGCGCCCAAGTGCTGCTGGTGGCGCACCACGGCAGCCGCCACAGCACGGGTGAGGCCTTCCTGGCCGCCGTGCGCCCCGCCCTCGCCGTGGTCAGCACCCAGGTGGGCCAGCTCAACGGCCTGCCCTCCCCCGACACCCTGACGCGCCTGCGCCACGCCCGCGTGCGCACCTACCGCACCGACGACAACGGCCAGGTCACCCTCACCACCGACGGTACGCACTGGAATGTCGCGACGTATCGCCAGTAACCCCACGGTGGGCGAAAAAGGCGGTATACTACGTTCAAAGTTCAACGTTCCACGTTCAAAGTTCAACGTTTGAGGTTGCGGATTATTGGGGGCGGCGTGGCAAATCGGTCGGCTTTCGCTCCGGGGAGAACGTACAGGCAACCGGTGTCGCATATGCCTCCCCCTATCGACCATAGAAACGTTGAACGTTGAACGTGAAACTCCACCGGAGGTGGCTTATGCGCGAGTTGGCACGGACGGCAATTGAGGCGGCGCTGCGGGCGGGGGCGACGTATGCCGACGCCCGCGTAGAGCAGCGCGAGCGGGAGACGGTGCAGGTGAAGAACGGGCGCGTGGAGGGCGTGGAGCGCGGCGACGACACCGGGATCGGCATCCGCGTCATCGCCGACGGTGCCTGGGGCTTCGCCGCGACTTCCGACCTCACCGCCACGGGCGTGGCGCTGGCCGCGCGCACGGCGGTGCGCATCGCCCGTGCCGGCGCCCGCGTGCCCGGGGCTCCCATCGAACTCTCCCCGCTGGCCCCGGTGAACGCCGAGTGGCACAGCCCGTGCAAAACCGACCCGTTCACCGTGCCGTTGGAAGACAAGGTGAGCCTGCTCCTCGACCTTGACCAGGCGATGCGCCACCACAAAGAGATCGCGGTGGCGGAGTCGCAGACGAGTTGCTACCGCACCACCAAAACCTTCGCCAACAGCGAGGGGTCGGATATCACCCAACAAACTACCGAATGCGGCGGGCTGCTGCAGGCCACCGCGGTGGGGCACGACGAGGTGCAGACCCGCAGCTTCCCCAGCGCGCTGGAAGGCTATCACGCGCAGGCCGGGTGGGAAGTGATGGGCGTGCTGGAGCTGGAGGAGGGCGCCCAACGGATCGGCAAGGAGGCCGTCGCACTGCTTACCGCGCCGGAATGCCCCACCGACGTGACCACGGTGATCCTGGATGGCAGCCAGCTCGCGTTGCAGGTGCACGAAAGCTGCGGCCACCCCATCGAACTCGACCGCGTCTTCGGCACCGAGTTGTCGCTGGCGGGCGGCAGCTTCCTTTCCCCCGACAAGGTCGGCATGCAGTACGGCTCCGAGAAGGTGAACATCGTCGCCGACGCGACCGCGCCCACCGGCCTCGGCACCTTCGCCTACGACGACGAAGGCGTGCCCGCGCAGCGCACCCCCATTGTGAGCGAAGGCGTCTTCCAGAACTACCTCTCCTCGCGCGAGACGGCGCCGCGGGTGGGCAGCGACAGCTCGGGGGCCATGCGCGCCGACGGCTGGCAAAACGCGCCGCTCATCCGTATGACGAACATCAACCTGGAGCCGGGCGACTGGACGCTGGACGAGATGATCGCCGACACGAAGCACGGCATCCTGCTGCAGGACACCAAAAGCTGGAGCATCGACGACCAGCGCCTGAACTTCCAGTTCTCCACCGAACTCGGCTGGCTCATCGAAGACGGCAGCCTCACCCGCATGGTGCGCAACGCGAGCTACCAGGGCATCACACCGGAGTTCTGGAATAGCTGCGACGCCGTCGCCCACCGCGGCGAATGGCGCATGTGGGGCGTGCTCAACTGCGGCAAAGGCGACCCCATGCAGGTTATGCACGTCGGCCACGGCGCCAGCCGCGCCCGCTTCCAAAACGTGCGGATCGGGATCAAATAGCCGCCGGCAGACGCGCCGGGTCTACCAAAGAAAGACGGTCTGTACGTGATGCTCAAATACAGACCGTCTTTCATTTGCAGCCGCGGATTCCTCGCGCCCGAGGAATCCGCGGGGGTCGGGTTAGCCTACCACTTGCTCACCAGCGCCAGGTTGATTTTGGCGTAGCTGGGGATGGTGGAGTCCTGCACGGTGGTGGTTTTGAAGGAGGACTCGGCGGCGAGGTCGAGCTGGAACCACTTCAAACCGAAGCCCAGGCCGATGGTGCCGATGGGGCCGAGGGTGCTGTCGGCCAGATTGTTCATCGCGCCGGCGCGCAGCGAGAACCAACTGGCCGGGTGGAAGTTGGCGCCCACGCAGGCATACTGATAGTTGTGGGCGTCCAGACCGGCGTTTTTCGTCAGGTCGAGGTCGGCGGCGAAGTCCACGCGATCGTGCCACAGCGAGTAATCCACGCCCATGCGCGCCTGCGGGTCCACCGGAGCGGAGCCGCCATCGGCATAATCGAACTTCGGCGAGGTCAGGTCCTTCATCACCACGCCGATGCTCAAGTTCTTCACCACCGGCGGGTTGTAGATCGCGCCCAGGTCGATGGTCCCGGTCATGGTCGTTTTGCTGTTCTTCGTCAGGTCATCCTGAATGGTGCTGTCCTGCGTGTTAACGCTGACTTTCTGGTCATACGTGATACCGCTGATCAGCTTTAACGAACCGCCGACCGCCAGCGTCCCGAACTTCTCCGGAATCGGGATGGCATGGGCATAGCTGATGGGAATTTCATTGAGCACCAAGCCGCGCACGGCGATATAGTTATTGTTGCCCCCGTTGTTGTTGTCGTTGATGGCGACTTCGATGGAGGTATTGTTGTAAGTCGTGGGGGTCAGGTTCTTGTTGTAACTCACGTTCGTCAAGAAGCTCTGTTGTGCGCCCGGCAGCCCGCTGAATTGGGCGCCCAGATCGCCCATGGAAGCACCGCTGGCATCGAACGCATTGTACGTGTATTTATCCGTGACCGGATTGTACTGGAAGTAGACGGTACCGGTTTTGCCGGTGCCGGCGATGTCGGCGACGTTGTCCTGCTTGAAGATCAACTGATTCTGGTTCGGATTGATGTGCGCGACCGCCGTGGCATCACCGGTGGTGTAGATGCCGACGCCGACGTTGAGCACCTGGACACCCAGGGCAACGGCCGGTGAGATATCGATGCCGTTATTGGACCCCAACGAGTTCCAGATACCCTGAATGGAGACGATATTGCTCCGGTCGGCCGCGGTGAACGTGCCGAATTTGCCGGTCGAGAAGTCGAAGTTCGTGTTCGACATGTTGTTGAAGGAGGACATATCGAGCTTGGAGAGCTTGTTCGCGCTATCGAGCAGGTTGTACTCCTTGAGCCCGGCACCCAGCGAGAGGTTCACCTCCGTGGTGTAGCGGCTGTGCGCCAGCAGGGCGGGATTGTAATACCCGGCCATGGACCCCTTCGCGCAGGCGACGCCCGCGCCACCCATACCGATGGCTTCGAACCCGATCGGCTGGAATTCCAGCGCGCTTGCCAGCAGCGTGCACGCCAACGTGGCGAACACGGCAAGCAGCAGGTGATGGAGACGCATGAGACAGCTCCTTTCCGGCATTCGGCAGGGGAGCGCGTGAGGATTCCGCCGCTCGGCGGGACAGCGCCCCCTCGTTACGGCCTATCCTAACACTCGCCTCTACGACCGTCAAGGCGGACGTTAACAGAAGATTAGTGGAACAGGCATGGCATTGCGTGGAAGAACGATGACGGCGATTGCCTGGTCTTAGTCCCCGGTTGGAACAGGGCGGGAGCCCGGCGGATGATAACTATGGGTAGGATCGGCAGCACCGTTTGGAAGGTCGGCGGCAGCCCCGCGCCCGGCAATGATGCAATGCCCATGAACGTTTTTCAACATCAGCTATGGACAAAATCGCGTATAGCAGATCCGGTCTGTTCTTAGTCACCGTTTGGAACAGGGCTAAGACCAAACCTAATCGGTTATCGCCTTTCCATCCCAACCTCTCCCATTCCCCCATTCTCCACTTCCCCCCGTCACGCGCCCCACGGCAGCAATATCACCTTCGTGCTCTGCCGCCCGGCGAAGGTGCGGAAGGCGTCGTCGACCTGGGCGAAGCCGAAGCGGTGGGAGATGAGCAGGTCGGCCTTCTCCGGGGCGCGGCGCAGGAATTCGAAGAGCTTCGGCGCGTCCCCCATGTTCATGTGCCAGCAGCCCATCAGCGTCAGGCTCTTGCGGATGAAGTCGTTACTCGGCGACACGGGAATGGTACCGGCGTTCTCGCCCACGAAGGCGATGCTGCCGCGCACCGCCGCCAGCTCGAGGAGCAGCCGCTCGGCCGGCTCCTTGCCCGAGGCGTCGATCCCCTTGCGGATGCCGCCGCCGGTGAAGTCGCGCAGCTTCTCTTTCAGCGCGGGATCGGTGAACAGCAGCGTCTCCGCGCCCAATTGCCGCGCGATGTCCAGCCGGTACGGTTCCAGGTCGATGCCGATCACCCGCGCGCCCAGGAAGGTCGCCAGCGCCACCGCGCCCAGCCCCACCGGCCCCAGTCCGGTGACCACCAGCGTGTCGAACCCCGTCACCCCCAGCCGCTTGATCGCCTCCGACGCCGGCCCGAGCCCGCACCCAAGCAGCGCGGCGTGCACGTAGTCGATATCCGGCGGGATAGGCACGCAATTCACGTCCGCCGTGCGCGTATACTGGGCGAAGTTGCCGAAGATTTCCGGTCGGTGCGTGCACTGGATGGTGTCGCCGTGCCGGCAGTTTTCGCACACGCCGCAGGCGTTCAGCGGGGCCAGCACCACGCGGTCGCCCACCTGCAGCAGGTTACTCTGCGCCACCGCCACCACTTCACCGGCGCCCTCGTGCCCCTCGTTCACGTGCTCCGCCGCATCGCGATACGCCCACAGGTTGCTGCCGCAGATGGGGCTGGCGAAGAGCTTCACCACCACCTCGCGGCCGCGCGGCTCCGGCACCGGCGCCTCCGCCAACCACGCCTTGGCGCCGCCGGTCACCACCACCTGCATGGTGGTCGGCAGCGTGGGCCCGGGCTGCCGCAACCATACCTTATTCAACGCTTCGCCGGTCAGGCGCACCGCTTCCGCGGGGGGTAGGGCGGTCAGGCGCGTCTCGAACGGTTCCGGCACCACCGGGCCGTCGTAGCCGATGGCACGCAAGGCGCTCAGGAAGCCCGGCAGATCCTCCACCCCCGTGGCGCCGGGCAGGCAGCGCACGAGATCCTGCTGCTTATCCACCGCGATCCCCGCCGGGGCGTCGTTGATATGCACGTAGACGACCTGCTCATTGCGCAGCGCGAGGATCTCCTCCACCGTGCCGAGGGAGGTGTACCAGTGCCAGGAGTCCAGCAGCAGGCCGACGTTCGGCCCGCACGCCGCGCACAACTCGAGCATCCCCTCCAGCGTGTGCAGAAAGACGTGCTTGTGCCCCTGCCGCGCCGTCTTCGGTCCGAGGAATTCCAGCCCCAGCCGACAGCCGCTCTCCGCGAGGATCTGCGCGATGGGCGTGAGGCGCGCGGCGTGGAAGGCGAAGTTCTCCTGCAGCGGCAGCGTGTCGGAATACGGCAGCAGCCAGGTGCTGAAACGCGTGCACCCCACCGCCGCCGTCAACGGCGCGATGGCCCGCAACTTTGCTAACCCCTCCGCATACGCCGCGTCGTCGGCGCGGAAGTCGAACGGCACCCCCGCCCCACCCGGCCGCAACCCGTGCGCCGCCAGTGTCGCCACCAGCGCCGCCGGATCGTCCCCCGGGTTCAGCGACACGTCGATCCCCGCGAACCCACACTGCGCTGCCACCGGCAACGCCGCCGCCCATTCCACCCCGATGGCACCGGGGCACAGACACTTGTACATCAGGAGGGTCCTTTCCGCGGAACCGGGATGCGGTTACGTGCTAGTACGTCAGATCCCCGTCTTTGGCTGCTTATTCTTCTTGTCCTTGGCTTTTTGCTCCTGCTTCACGCTGTCCTGCTTCTGGCTCTTGCTCTTATCCTTTTTTCCGCCTTTGTCTCCCATGGGTGACTCCTTTCCGTCTGACCGTCGCGCCGGACGATCCAATAGCTTGGATAGTGTATCTTTCGCTACGGCGCGACTGCGTTCCTGCTCCATGCGCCCGCCAGATCGTCCAGCCAGCCATCCACCATGCCCAGCTCCGCCTTCAGCACGATGCCGGCGCGCTGCAGGGCGGCGTAGGCGCGGCGCAGGTTGTCGGGGATGCTTGCCGCGGGGTCGAGGGCCGCGGCGACCAGGTCAGGCACCGCGGCGGCGTGGCGGTACATGGGCACCTCGTCGAGAAAGTCGCGCTGGTAGTCGTGCGGATTGCGCTCCTGCACCACGGTGGCGCCGGTAAAGCCCAGCGTGTATCCGGCGGCCCACAGGATCGGCTGCGCCACCAGCCCGCGCAGGATGTCGGTAAAGCGGAAGGTGACGGTGGCGGGCAGGTAGAGCAGCGGGAACGTCTCCTTACGAAACGCCGTGTTCTGCGAGTTGCACGGGCACAGCGTGCCGGGCTGCAGCACCACCGGCGCGCGCGCGGCAAAGGCGACTAACTGATTGCACGTCAGCCGGTAGATGGCATCCACGTCCGCGTCGCCGTCCGCCAGCCCCTGCCAGATGCCCACCTCGGCGGCGGCGGGGGTCAGCGCGTCGGGGTGAGCCTCCGGGGCGAGGACGCGCGCCAGCGGGAAGCCGCGCGGCCAGATGTGCTGATCGGTGAAGAGGCGGTAGATATTCACGAACCCGCGCCCCTCCGGCACCGCGTCCCACGTGCCGGAGAAGGCGGGCATCCCCCACCCCGCCTTGGGCAGGTTGTCGTCGTCGGTGTCCACGATGGTCGTCGCGCCGTCCGCCGCCGCGGCCAGGTAACCGAGCATTTTACGGCAGTAGTGGTTCCACGGCAGCACCGGCGCCAGCGCCCCGGGGGAGGCCGTCTGTTCGGCGACGGAGAGGTAGCGCACCCCGGCGCACGCCCAGTCCGGCGGCGTCTTCCGGTCGCCCACCACATAGACCCGCCAGCCGGGCACGCGGAGGAAGGCCGCCACCGCCGGCGTGGGCGATGCAATGCTGGTGATCACGATGGCCTTCATACAGACTCCTCCAGGTGCCAGCGCGAGAGCTTGATGGGGTGAATGAAGAGCCGCCGCGCCCCGAACTCCGCCAGCAGCGCCGTCAGGTTGCCGTCGTACTGCGCGGCCAACGCCTCCCCCCACACCGCGTGGTACGACCACCCCCGCGCGTCCAGCCCCACCACGTGTGGGCAGGCCAGCGCCAGCGCGGTGGGCAACGCGAGTTCCACCATCAGCCCCAGCGCGGCGAAGACCCCGCAGTAACGGCAAAATTCAGCCAGGTGCGCACCCGGCACCACGCACACGTCGGAGAAGCCATAGGCCATCGGATACGGCAGCGCCCGGTCGCGCAGCAGGCGCCCGGCGACGGGCCACGCCGCGCGCAGGTAGGCGCCCACATACTTCGGCGTCAACCGGTGCAGCCGCAGCAGTTGCCCCCAGCGCAGCGGCTGCACTGCCAGCCCGTGTGCCGCAAAGCGTGCCTCCGCCTCCGTCCGCGACGGCAACGCGTCGCCGACCGTCACGAAGGGCGTGGGCGCGAAGGCTTTGAAGGGGTAGAAGATCGGCGACCAGCGCGCATCCGCCTCGCACAACGATTTCAATACGGGGAAGAAGCCCGTCTCCGGCCCCAACCCGAGACGTTCCGCCAGGTTCTCCGCATTCACCGTCGGATTGAGCAGCACGTCGTCGCCCATGAAGAGGTAGTGCGCGGCCCCCAGCGGTGCCAGCGCGGCATGCGCCTGCGCGAAATACCCCTGAAAGACCTCGGACGACGCATACACCGGCACCACGTCGGGATCGTCGCCGTCGTAAAACGGCACGAGAAAGCGCATGAGCGGAAACCGCTCCCGGTACAGGCGCCGGAGTTTCGGGATGTTGGCGTCGTACCGGTGGTTGAACACCACCACCAGGCACGTCCGCGGCGACGCAGTCATAATGCGACTAATATAAGCGGTTGTACAGGTAAGCGTCTACTCGACGGAACTGCATATCGGTCAGCGCAACGATTTCCTCAAATCCACTGCCCTTTCCCCCCGTCGCCGCCCTCCGGCTCATGCTCCTTCTCATGCAGCACGCCCGGCGCCGGACCGTAGAGGGCGTCGGTATCCGACAGGTTCTGCAGCACGATGGGGGGCGCGAAGTTGGGATGCAGCAGCTTCTCGACGGCGTAGGCGCGATCGATGGCGTCGGGTACCGCGTTATCCCGCGGAAAAACGAGCACCGTCTGCGCGGGCTGCTCCGGGTTGAGCACGGTAATATGGTGCGGCACCAACCCCTGGTAGTCCGGCGCGTGCGCCAACCCGCTCAACGCCGCCGGCGTCCACTTGAAGCTCACGCGGTCGCCCTGGTTGTCCACCTGCGCGAGGGGGGCGTTGAACGACGGGTCGAAGAATTCAGCGCAGCGATAGGCCAGCGCCTCCGGGTTGGGGCAGGTATGCGGGATGGCAAAGGTGAGCGAGGGGAAATCCTTCCGCGTGAACTCCACCCCCACCTGCGCTTCGCGCAACCCCGCCAGCACCTCGTGCCGGTGCGGCGTGAGCCACGTGGCGCCGTAGTAGTCGGTGAAGCGGGCCTCGACCGCGGCTTGGTCGAAGCGGCCCGCCGACGCGGTGCCGGGCACCGGCGCCGCCGAAGCCGTCGGCTGCGCGCGGTGGCCGGTGATGAAGCCCCACAGCGCCCGCGCCGGCCCGGTGAAGAGGTGGGTGGTCGCGCCGAAGCCGAGGGCAAACAGCACGAAAAGCGCCAGCACACAGCCGCACGTGCAGGGTTTGGAGCGAAGGGAGTCCTGCCGAAACAACGCCATACGCATACCTCCTGGTATCGCTATTGTACACCCGACGACCGACCTCTCGTCAAGGCGGGCAACACAATGCCTGGCCCCCCGCCAGTGCTTGACGCCCCTCCGGGCAAGGCCTATACTGCCGGTGAAGGCGGCATGATGCCTTCACAGGAGGTAGCTCATGCGCGTGCACGGATGGCTCGGGGTGCTGGTGGTCGTACTGCTGGGTGTGGTGACCGGATGCGGCGGCTCGTCGAGCAGCGGCGACGGCGGCACCGTCACGCCGCCCGCCACGCAATACGCCCTCTCCATCACCGTAATCGGCCAGGGGCAGGTGATTCGCAACGCGCGCACGCGCGACCGCTACGCCGCGGGCACCACGGTGGAGCTGCAAGGCGTCCCGAGCAGCGGCTGGGCCTTCGACTCCTGGAGCGGCGACGTGCAGGGCACCAATAACCCGGCGGCGCTGCTGATGGACGCCGACAAGGCCATCACCGTCACCTTTACGCAGATCGGCGCCGGGAGTGGCACCGGCGGAAACGGCGGCACCGGGGGCAACGGCACCAGCGGCACCAGCGCCAACGACGTGACCCTGCAACACCTCACCGGCAACCAGAGCGCTTCCCTCTCCGCCTACGCCGGCCGCACCGCGCAGGTGGCCTTCGGCATCTACAACGGGCAGGAGGGCGACGCCTCCTCGCTGCCCACCGCATCCCTCGGCCTGCAAGTCGGGCCGTTGAGCAACCTCTCCGTCGCCGCGGTGAAGCGCGCCCCCACCCGCGCCCCGGTCGCCGGCGCCGCCATGCAGGCGCGCCTGGATGGCTGGCTGCGCGCCCGCGAGCGCGCGCTGCTGCGCCGTCGCTTGCCCCACGTCGACGTGCCGCGCAAGCGCGTGGCGATCACCATCGGGTCGCAGCGCACCTTCCAGGTGCTCGACGCCAACAACAACTTCGTCACGCGCACGGCCACCTGCAAGAGCATCAGCGCCAATAGCGTGATGTACGAGGACAACAGCCCCGGCCCCTCGGTGCTCGACGCGACCCACCTCAACACGCTGCAGAACTTCTTCGACACGGTGGCCTACCCGAAGGTCACCACCCTCTTCGGGCAGCCCACCGACAGCGACGGCTACGCGCCCATCCTGATCCTATGCACGCCGCTGCCGCGTTCGCAAAACGCCGCCATGCTCGGGTACTTTTACTCCGGCGACAAATTCCCGACCAGCCAGGTGCCCACCAGCAATCAGGCGGACATGTTCTGCCTGACGGTGCCGCAGGCGGAGAGCGAAATGCCCTCCATCGAAGCCACGCTGGCACACGAATTCCAGCACATGGTGAACTTCGACCACCACCACGCCAAGGGGATCGCCCCCGAACTCACCTGGCTCAACGAGGCACTCTCCCTCACTGTGGAAAACCTGGTGGTGACGTACAACGACCCCGGCCTGCCCGATTTCCTCAACGGCAACGTCGTCTCCCTTACCGAATGGCACGACGGCAACGAAAACCAGTTGCTGGCCAACTACGCCGCGTCGGAACTCTTCGGCGTCTACCTCTACGACCGCTTCGTGCGCACCGGCGCCCGGCCCAACCTGCTGCGCACGTTGGAAGACAGCACGCTCTACGGCACGAAAAACATCGCCAACGCCACGGGGATGTCCTTCGACGACCTCTTCCAGGACTGGACGGTCGCCCTGGCCGTCTCCAACACCGGCGTCACCACCGACCCGCAGTTCCAATACACCACCTTCAACCTGCGCGCCAACGGCATGACCGGCCTGCACCCCATCACCACCGCCGACCTGGCCGCCCCCTACGCCAACACCGGCCCCGTCGAGCCGTATACGCCGATGGTCATCAAACTGACCGACATCAACGCCGCCACCGGCGTGAAGGTCAACGGCGCCGGCGCGGGAGGCGCGGTGTTTGCGCCATGAGATAGCATGTGGCATGCCCAGCCTGCCCCCAGCAACCCCCAACTCCCTAACCCGGGGCATCGCCCCGGGTGCATGACGCACCGGTCCCCGCGCCCACCGTAGAACCGGCGCCGCGCGTCTGGTATAATAATGTCGGGAGACACGACCATGGCAGCCACACCCGAAAAGCGCTACAACTTCGCCGACTACCTGACTTCCCCGGAAGGCGTACGCTGGGAGTTGATCGACGGCGTCATCTTTGACATGACACCCACACCGGGCACGGTGCACCAGAGTATCTGCGGAGAATTACTGTTAGGACTTTCGCTTATGCACACCCCACCGCCGTAATAGTAGGATTGCGGAGTTCGTTTTTCAGATAGTCGTGCCATAACGCCGCAGACGCCTCATACAATGACGTGCCGATCGCCCGCGCGCGCAGGCACAACGCGACC
>CAIYQO010000186.1 GCA_903928345.1 uncultured bacterium
CCCCTCTCCCAGCCGAGTCGTGCGAGGCGCCTGGGGGAGGGGCGAGGGGTGGGGTCGCGCGGGAGAGCCGTGGATACAATAAAACGGCCTGTGCGCGAGTACATATCTCGCGCACAGGCCGTTTCTATTCTCGTGAACGGCTCATCCGCTCGCGGCTCGCGGGCACGTTCGCCCTCCCTGAAATTTCCACCCCTACTCCCGCGTCACCACCACGGCGGCGTCGGTCGCCAGCGTGGGGATGCTCAGCGGCAGGCGGCCTTTACGGCAGGCGGCGTGTTGCGCGGGGGCGAAGGCGCCAGATTCGGTGTCGTACCACACTACCCGGTAGGTGCCGTCGGGGAGGCCGGTGAGGGCGGTGCGCGCGCCGGTGATGGGAGGTATCGCGGCGCCGTCGTGCACGGCCATCCAGGTGTGCCCGGCATGATGCACCCACAGCGCGGCGGCGTGGCCGTTCGTCACGCCGCAGAGGGTGAGCGCGGGGTAGCGACTGCTGCGGCACCCGGTGAAGGTGAGGCGGCGCAGGCTGAGCCAGTCGCCGGTGGGCACGTCCAGCGTCACCGTGTGCGCGCCCGCGGGCACCGGGAAGCGCGCGTCGGTGTTGAAGACGGCCTGGTAGACCTTCCATTCCGCCTTATACTCCGTCTTTTCGTACGGCGCTTTGGCGGCGGGATCCTGCGGCGGCTCCGGGTTCAGCGTCACCGTCCCCACCGGTACGCCGTCCACCCGGCAGCGCAGCGTGGTGGGAGTGGAGACGGTATCCACGCGCAGCACAAGGTCGCCGGCGTGCGGGAAGGTGACGGTGAAACTCGGCTCCGCGTGCAAGTCCGTCTTCTTCGGGCCGTAGAGAAACTGCGGCACCGGCGGCGTGCCGTGCAGACCGGCGGGCGTCACAGTGAAGGGCGCCGTCGCCGACTTGCCCCACCCGCTGTCGGCGGTGAGGGTCAGGTCGCTCCACGTCTCCGGGCCGTCGGCCACCGGCGACTCGGTCTGCGCGGGCGTCCATGTGCCCACCCCCCACGGGATGGCGTCCGCCACCCGGCGCACGGCGGTGAATTCGTGAAAGAGCGCCTTCGGGGCCACGTAGTTGTCCCAGTACCAGATCATCCCGGTGCCCGCGTCGCCCCCGAGCAGGCCCGCCCACAGGCCGTTGTGCAGGTTCACCCCGGCGCCGGTGGGGTCGTACTTTGTGTCCGCCTCGCGCCAGTCGATGCCGAACTCCGCCAGCAGATGCGGCTTGCCGTATTTCGCGTGTGCCGCGGCGTCGGCGATGGCTACCGGGGCGTGGTCGGCCACGTCGCCCATGCCGTAGTGGTGCGTCTGCGTGTAGTCGATGTCGGGCAGCGCCCAGGTGGCGTCGTCGCCGTAGCTGGTGGTCACCAGGTGACGGTGCGGGTCGGTGCTTTTCAGATACCGCGCCATCTCCGCCGTCCACGCCGCGGGGGCATGCGCCTCGTTCCAGAACTCCCACCCGAACAGGTTGGTGCGGCAGGCGTAGCGCGCCGCCAGGTAGCGCAGGCGTTGCTGATAGAGGCGGCGGGCGTCCGCGTCCGTCCAAAAATCCTCCGGTTTCGCGCACGGCCCGCCGTTGGCGGCATTGTACGGGTTGTTGGGCCATTGGCCCTCGTGGAAGTACCCACCGGTGGTGAAGTCGCCGTAGGTGCCCAGGCAGAGCTGCACGTTGACGCCCTGTTCAGCGGCCAGGTCGAGCAGGTGGTCGAGGCGCCAGGCGTTCTCCAGGTTATAGCGTCCCGCACCACGGTAGCCGTCGGGGCGGGTGTCGGCCTTCCACTCCAGCCCCAGGTGGTACTGCCACATCCACACGCGCACCCAGTTGCCCCCGGCCTGGCCCAGCGCGGGTAGCCATTGCGTGTAGCCTGCCCCCGGTTCCTGCGGGCCCCAGCACATGTCCAGCCCGATGGGGGTGAAGGCCGAAGCGTCGTCGTGGGCGAAGCGGGTGCCGACGCGACGCAGGAAGCCCGGCGTGGCGGCGGGCGTCGCGGTGAAGGTCGCCGCCGGCAGCGCCACCGTGCCGGAGCGGTCGGTCGCCGTCACCGTGTAGCGCCACGCGCCGGGGGCGTCGGGGGTGAAGCGCACCTGCCACGCGTAGGCGCCGGGCAGCAGGCGCGGTTTCGCGTCGGTGCTCCAGGCGAAGTCGCGGCTGAAGAAACCGACCGCGCGGGAGACCTTCCCCGACGGCGCGGTGAAGTCGGCGTGCACGTCGATCTGCGCCGGGTCGAAGGGGTTGTCGTACGTCGCGGAAAGGTCGAGGGTGAGTTGGAAGAGCCCATACACCGGCACACGCGCCGCGTTCGCCGCCGCCCCGCGCAACGCCAGCGGCTCCTGCCGCGCGTATTGGGCGAGAACGGGGAGGGCGAGGAGGAGCAATAATAGATAGCGCATGAGATACCCCTTACGCCGTGCCGCCGGGTACTCCTTCTTTGCCCAAACGACGTCGCCACCACCGGATGAGCCTCACCGTAGAGAATCGGTGCTCACCACGTGAACGGGATGAACCACACCGCCCCTACCCCTCCGCCGTCCCCCCATCGTAGAACTGCGTGAAATCCTCCGCGTCCGCGCCGGGGGCGGCGTTGCGACGGCGGTGCCATACCATGCGCAAGGCGAGGTAGACCACGGGGAGGATGCCGCCGACGATGAAGAGGATGTCACCGGGAAAACGCAGCCATTCGATGGTGCGCATGAGCGGCTGGGCGAAGAAGGCGGCGTCGCGGGCATGCCAGTAGCCGTGCAGCACACTATCGTAGAGTTGCAGCGCGCCGGCGGGGATGAGGTTGACGAAGAGCATCCACGCCAGCCCGATATTCAGGCTCCAGAAGGCCCACGCCATGGCGCGCTCGCTCCCCTTATCCGGCGGGATGAAGTAACGCGCCGCGAACATGAAAAAGCCCATCGCCAGCATGCCGTACACGCCCATCATGGCGCCGTGGGCATGGTTGGCGGTGAATTGCGTGCCGATTTCGAAGTAGCTCACCACGGGCAGGTTGATGAGGAAGCCAAAGACCCCGGCGCCGAGGAAGTTCCACACCCCCACGGCGATCAGGAACATCACCGCCCACTTGTGCGGGAATCCCGGCGCGGGCAGCGCCGCCGCCTCCAGCCCACGTTCCTTGCCCAACTGCATGAAGCGCCACGCCTCGAAGGTGAGCAGCGTGAGGGGGATCACCTCCATCGCGGAGAAGAACGCTCCCAGCGCCATATGCACTGCCGGCGCACCGCTGAAATACAGGTGGTGCATGGTGCCGATGACCCCGCCGACCGAGTAAAGCAGGATATCCAGGTACACCACCCGCGTGGCCGTGCTGGTGCGCACCACGCCCAGCAGCACGAAGATGTAGGCGACCATGATGGTGGTGAAGAGTTCGAGAAAATCCTCTACCCACAGGTGCACCACCCAGAAGCGCCAGAAATCCATCACAGCGAAGTTCACGTTGCGTCCGAAGACCATCCCCACCGCGTAGAAGACGGGGATGGAGAGCGCGCTGTAAAGCAATAGATAGGGCAGATTGCCGGGGTGCTCGCCGGCGAGGCGGCTGCGCATACCGCGCACCAGAATGAAGACCCAGATGAACAGCCCCACGGTCAGCAGCGCCTGCCACAACCGCCCCAGGTCCAGGTATTCCCATCCCTGCGCGCCCACCCAGAACCACGGCCCGGACGCGCCGATCAGGTTGTGCAGGCTGAAGGCTTCGCCCAATAAACTGCCGATGACGACGATCACCACCGCCACGAAGAGCGCCACCGCCAGCTTATCCTGATGCTTGGGCTCGCGGCGGGCGATCATCGGCACGATGAAGATACCCATCGCCAGGAAACTGGCCGACACGAAGAAGATCGCCAACTGCAGATGCCACATCCGGCTCAGGTTGTACGGCAGCCAGTGCGCGATGTCGAACCCGTAAAAGCCCCCCGGCTCCACATGGTAATGCGCGTTGACCCCGCCCAGCAAGCCTTGCGCCAGGAAAAGGCCCGCCACCACCAGGAAATACCACACGGTGGCGCGTTGCGCGGGTGACAGGCGCACCTCCTCCGGTGGGCGGAAACGCAGGCGGCGCTCCGGCACCTCGTCCGCCGCATGATGCCAACCCAACACGTTGTAGCGGCCCACCAGGAAAAACACCAGCCCGATGCCGCCGAGGAGCGCAATGAGGCTGAACATGCTCCACAGGAAGGCGGGGGCGGTGAGCACGTTACCGGCCAGCGGTTCCGGCGGCCAGTTGTTCGTGTAGGAGTAGACCGTGCCCGGGCGCGTGGCCGCCGCCGTCCACGCCGCCCAGGCGAAATACGCGGTGAGGGCATGCACCTCGGCGGGATCGGTCAGCGCGGGAGGGCGCAACAAGCCGTGCTGCTGCGCGCTCGGGGCGAACCAAGTGCGGTAAAAGGCTTCCTCGGCGGCAAAGGCTGCCGCCTGCCCGGGGGTGAAGGGCAGCGTGTCCGCGGCGGCATCGTAGCGGTTGGCTTTAAACTCGCGCAGCACGCGAGCACGGGCATCGTCCGGACTCATGCCGCCCGCCTGGTAAAAGCGCGTCGCGGCGAGCGCGGCCCCATGCAGGTACTGCGCGGTGAAATCCGGCCCCAGGTAGGCGCCGTGCCCGAAGAGGGTGCCGAACTGCATCAGCCCGCGCCGCTGGAAGATCCCCTGCCCGGTCATCACGTCGGCCCCGGTAAACAGGATCGCCCCGCCGGCATCCGTCACGCGCGCCGGGATCGGCGGGCGCTGCTCGTGCACGATGCACGCCAGGATGCCCAGTACGACAAAGCCGAACAGGAAGGTAACGATGGCCCACTGCAGCCAGCGCGGCGAGATGACCATCGGTATACGGGACGAAGACATGGGCGCCTCCCGAAGCGGGATGCCCCTATCGTATGCCGCCCGCGTGCCGCCCGGCGTGCCGGCGACGCATCAACGCGAGCGCCTGTCGCGCCATGGCGACAGCGCCGGCCGTCTCCGCCGTTACTCCCCGCGCTCATCCGCTGCCGGCCCTGGTAAGTACCGCGCCACCAGCTCCGGGTAGTCGGCCAGCTCGGTGGCGCCGCGGGGGGTGAGGGCGTAGTGGCCGCGGGCGGGGTGGTCGAACCAACCGTAGACGTTGCGACGCAGGATCGCGAGGGTGTGGTCGCCGGTGTCCAAAGCGCGCAGGGCGCGGGGGGTGAGTGGGCCGCGCGCCTGCAGGCAGACGGCGATGTGGATGGCGTTTTCGCGGTAGGCGGTGACCAGCTTGCGCCGCACGCTGTCGCCGGTGTTGTAGTCCGCCGAGCGCCGCGCCACCTCGCGCAGGATCGCCCGCTTGCGCGGGTAGCGCTGCCGCGGGGGCAGCGGCTCGGGGTGCAGCACGGGGTCCACCGGCACGCGCCCGCCCGGCGCCACCAGCAGCAGGCCCACTTCCAGCCGCCGCAGCACCGCCAGCGCATCGCGCTGCGCGCGCAGCCAGCGGGCCTTGTTCGGGGGGCGCGGCACCGCCACGTAGACCGACGGCGTGATGCCTTGCCGCTGCACCGCCTGTGCCAGCAGGGTCAGGTTGAGGGTGCGCTTCAGCTCGACGACGACGATCTCCTCGCCGCGTACGCCCACCACGTCGGCGTGCCCCACCTCGCCGCGCACAGTGAACCCCTGCGCCGTCAGAAAGGCGACGACCGGCGGGTAGAGGGCGGTTTCGGGGGGTGCCATGCGCTATTTCTCGGCGGGCGCGTCGGCCTTGGGCTCCTCGTGCAGCCCGGCGGTGAAGGCGCTCTTAAACTCGCGCAATCCCGCGCCCAGGTTGCGGGCGATCTCGGGCAGCTTTTGCGGCCCGAAGAGCAGCAGCACCACCGCCGCCACGATCAGCCAGTGCCAGATACTGAATTCTCCCATGGTATCACCTCGCTGCGGGATGCCGGCATGAAACCGGAGGCCCGGTGCAGTTCTAACCCATCATACCCCATCGGGGCCGTCGAGCGCTACTGCCCGCGCCGCTACGTTCCCCTATTCCTCCGCAAACCCCACCACACGCCGCACGGGCGCGTCGTCGCCGGCGAAGCCGTGCAGCAGCTCCAGGAACGCCTCGCCGTAGCGCGCCAGCTTCCGTTCGCCGATGCCCGAGAGCCGGCCCAGCGCCTCCAGGGTTTGCGGGCGATGGGTGAGCATCTCGCGCAGGGTGGCGTCGGGGAAGATGACGTAGGCGGGCACCGCCGCTTCGTCCGCCAGCGCGCGGCGCAGCGTGCGCAAGGCCTCCCACAGCGCGGCGGCGTCGGGGCCGTCGGGCATGGCGGCGGATGCGGCGGGCAGCCGCTTGCGCTTGCGCTCCTTGTGCGGCAGCGGATCTTTGCGCAGGCGCACGGTCTCCTGTTGCCCGAGCACCGCCAGCCCCGTCGGGGTGAGCAGCAGGCTGCCGTGACCCTCCACGTCTACCGCCAGGTGCCCCATCGCCACAAGCTGGCGGAAGACAGAGGCCCACTCCTTGCCGGAGAGTTCCTTCCCCTTGCCGTACGCGCTCAACAGGTGGTGCCCTTTCTCGTGGATGCGCGGGGTGTCGGCGCCGGTGAGGATGTCCGCCAGGTGCGCCACGCCGTAGAGCTGCCCGGTTCCCCGCACCACGAAGAGCGCCTTGCGCGCCGCCAGCGTGCCGTCCCACGTCTCCACCGGCTCCAGGCAGGTGTCGCAGTTGCCGCACGGCTCGGGCCGCTCCTCGCCGAAGTAGGCGAGCAGCACCTGCCGCCGGCAGGAGGCCGTTTCGCAGTACCCGAGCAGGGCGTTGAGCTTCTGCTGCTCCACGCGCTTGTGCACCGCGTCCGCCTCGCTGCCCGCGAGGATTTTGCGCATCAGCGCCACGTCGCTCAGGCCGTAGAGCATCCACGCGTCGGCGGGCTGGCCGTCGCGCCCGGCGCGCCCCGTCTCCTGGTAGTACGACTCGATGCTCTTGGGGATATCCAGGTGGGCGACGAAGCGCACGTCGGGCTTGTCGATGCCCATGCCGAAGGCGATGGTAGCCACCACGATCACCCCCTCCTCGCGCTGGAAGCGGTCCTGGTTGCGCTGGCGCGTGTCGGCGTCGAGGCCGGCGTGGTAGGGCAGCGCGGTGAAGCCGTCCTCGCGCAGTTGCTCCGCCACCTCCTCCGTTTTGCGGCGGGTGAGGCAGTATACGATGCCCGCGTCGGTGGGGTGCTCACTGCGCAGAAAGGTGCGCAACTGCTGCCGCGTGTTCTGCTTGTGCACCACGTGGTAGCGGATATTGGGGCGGTCGAAGCCGGTGACGTACAGCTCCGCCTCGGTTAGCGCGAGCTTGACAACGATCTCGCGGCGCGTCACGACATCGGCGGTGGCGGTGCAGGCCACGCGCGGCACGCCGGGGTAGCGGGCAGCCAGTTGCGCGAGCTGCAGGTATTCGGCGCGGAAGTCGTGCCCCCACTGGGAGACGCAGTGCGCCTCGTCGATGGCAAAGAGGGCCAGCGGGGAGCCGTCCAGCAGCGCCAGCGTGCGCTCGGTGAGCAGGCGCTCCGGGGCGATGTAGACGAGATCGAGGACGCCGGCGCGCACCTGGCGCTCCACCTCCTGCGCCTCCGCCGCCGACAGGGAGGAGTTGAGCACCGCCGCGCGCACCCCGAGCTGGCGCAAGGCGTTCACCTGGTCGCGCATGAGGGCGATGAGGGGAGACACCACGACCCCCACCCCGGGCCGCAGCAGCGCGGGAAGCTGGTAGCAGAGGGACTTGCCGGCGCCGGTGGGCATGAGCACGAAGGCATCGCCCCCCGCCGCCACGCGGGTGATAACCGCCTCCTGCTGCCCGCGAAAGGCAGCGAACCCGAACACCGTGCGCAACACCTCGCGCGCCCGCCCCTGCTCCCGTTCCCCCGTCATCATACCGCCACTATAACGGGAAAACGGATGTTTTGGCAAGAGGGGAAGCGGGGTCAGTCGTCCGCCGCCGCGGGAAGCGGCGTAGCCCACGGTGCAGGAGCGTGTTGACGCTGCCAGTTCAGGTAGCGCTCGTAGTAGCCGGGCCGGAAACGGCATGACAGGACCACATCACGGAAAGTCACCGTGCCGGTGTACCAACCGTATTTCACGTTATTCCATTGCACGTCAATATTCAACTCGTCGGGTGCGAGGAAACACACCCGCTTCTCTGCCCTTAAATACGGGAAGGATTCCCATTCGATGAGCTGGATGACATCCTCGCGCAGTACGCCCCGCCAGATGTGCCATCCGGCTTTGAATTGTAGAAAGTCCGGGGCATCGCGTCGCTCGATCGACAGGTATTTCAGAAGCTGCAACGCTTCGGCGCAGAGATCAGCCGGCGGGCGTGTTCGCTTCACTTTGCGATACTTTTCTCCCTGCGCCAACATCAGCATGCCGATGAACAGAAAACAACATGAGATAATAACGTGTATTCGAAGTGTATAGATGGCTTCGAAGAAGTACGTCGCACCGATGATGAAGAGCATCGTCGCTGACATGGCACGCGAGACCCAGGCGCCTTCAAGCATTAGAGCAACACCCAGAACGATGCTTACGGCAAGCATGATATGTCCACGTGGCGCATTAGATACGTTCGCCAAACTAAGCCAGCCATCTATATCAATCAGGGTGAACAGAAACAGTTGAGTATATCCCATCCAATAAGCCAAAGCGCCATCCGCCTGAAACGTTTGTGCCATCGCTTGATAGGTAACCGCCTGCTCCAACGCGCTGTACGCCAGCATTGGCGCGTTGGCGCCCGGGGCCGCTTCCGGCGGCGGGGGGGTGAATTGGGGCGGCGTCTCCATGCCAATAGGGGTATCCGTCATAGTCGATCTTCCACGTTGCGGTTAGCGCGTTTACGGCAGCGGTAGGGTGACCGCCGGGATGCCCAGCGCCGTCATCGCCGTCCTGACACGTCCGTCAATCGAGGCCAGGGGCAACCCTTCGCGCATCGCGACCTCGAGATAAGCGGCATCATAGGCAGAGACCTGTTGCTCGCGTGCAATCGACAGGATGCCGTCGGAGATGCTTTGCATCGCCGAACCGTCAACGGTAATGGGGCTGGCATGCATCAACGCAATGAAGCGCTCAGATTCAGAACGTGTAATGCGGTTGCGCCGCTCTCCGACCACAAGTGCATTGGCGATCTCGAGCGTCCAGATGGCCGGCACCAGCACTTCGTGCGTTGTCAGCAGATTGAGAACTTGCAACGCGTATGGATCTGTTTCGTCGGGGAAGCACCAGGCGAGGGTGACGGAGGCGTCGAGTACAAAACGCATGGCTAACGCCGCCCTTCCTCAATGAGTTCGCGCAATGGCCCTCCGGCGCTGCGTCCCTTCCCGAAGGCGCGAATTTGGGCGACAAGCTCATCCCGATCGACGTGTGCTTCCGCGCGTACCGGTGCCAACTCGGCCACCGGGACACCGTGCTTCGTAATCACGATTCGCTCCCCTTTCGCCACGCGTTCCAACAAACGGGGAAGATGCGTCTTCGCCTCGTAGGCTCCCATTGTAACCATATTGTGCTTCGACCTCCATAGACTGGTCTACGACCAGTCTAATCTTACCCGTTCCGCGTGTCAATATGCGTAATGGCGCGTTGAGTCATTTGCGATTACGGGATGACGATGAATTTGGCAAGGGGGGCGGTTAAAGAGCCAAGTTATCGTTGTTACATTCCGGCAAGTATCCAGCACAGTGTGGAAGTCCCTAACCAGGCGCCGCCGGGTGTGCAGTGTAAGAAAACAGTGTGTTTTCTTATGAGCCGGCGACCGCCGCGCTCTGGGTGCGGTAACCTGCATTCGTGAACGCCAAGGAGGAGAGCTTATCTCCTTAAAACGCGCGAATGCTGGTCTCCGAACACGGAGCGCGGCGGTCGCCGGCTTTCAAACGGTGCTGGTCACCTGCCGGTAGCTGAGATGCAAAACGCCCCCCGCATTTGCGGGGGGCGTTTTGGCGTTCCCTTACTCCAGATCCACATCGCCCGGGCCGAACTTCATCGTTTTGTCCGGCTCGGTGCAGTAGTAGTCGCCCCACAGGGAGGGGGAGAGGCGGGCTTCGCTGGGCACGTCGCAGACGACGGTTTGCGCCTTGCCCGACCAGTAGTAGCGCATGGCGGTATTGCGGCCGTTCTGGTCGGCCACCAGCACGCCGATGTCGCCCTTGATGATGGTATCTACCTTCGGCGCGGTGACGCCGAGGGAGGCCCACGAGATGGCCGCCTCCATGGTGCCTTCGCCGAACTCCACCTGCGCGTCGGTGAGCACCTTCACCACGTCGATGGTGGTCATGCCGACGGGCGAGGAGAACTTGTGCGCCTTTTCCGCCGGCGTGCCGGGCACCACCGGGCGGTAGAGCACCGCCAGCGGCTCCCCCTTCACCCGGGTGATGAGGATGCGCAGGTCGCCGTTGACCGGGTAAGTGCGCTTGGGGTCGGCAGCGGGATCGAGGCCCAGCGTGACATCGACGGCGTCGCCGCCCTTGAAGAGGAGCGTCGGTTCCACAGCGGTGTTGCGGAATTGGTTGCGGTCCTTGACGTCCGCCCAGGACGCGATGTACAGGTTCTTGTCGTCGTAGGCCATGCCGCCGGTGTAGTGCACCTCGACCGTGTCGGGCACGCCGAAGCCTTTGTGCACTTCATCGTAGATCGTCACCATCAGGTCTTCCGGCCAGTCGTCCAGCGAGCCGTTCACTTCCACCGGCTTCTCCAGGTAGGGCATCTTCGCCACCTTGGGCTCCTGGCGCAGCTTCTCGCGGGTGAGGCGCAGGATATCCCACGCCTGCGCGTCGGCCAAATCCTTCTGGGAGACGGAGACGGTGGCGAGCGGCAGGCGAGTGGTTTGCTCCAGCCCGTCCACGCGCACGATACTCACGTGGTTATGCCCGGCGATGGCGTAGACGTTGCCGTCCTCGGCGGCGCCCACCCACCCCTGGTAGTGCTCCTGATCCAGCCGCACATCGTCGAGCACTGTCTTGTTGTGCTCCCACTCCGGCATCGTCCAGCGGTTGAGACCGTAGCCGGTCGGGCCGCCGAAGATGCACCCGACCAGCATGCCGTCGCCGGTGTAGGTAAAGAAGTCCCCCTGGTCGGAGTTGGTGACGAAGAACTCTTCCTTGTTCCCCTGCTTGGTATTCAGGAAGAAGTGCCCGATGGGCGAGTGCTCCTGGTTGAGCACCCCCGGCGGGCGGTTGTAGCCAAAGCCGCTGTGGTAGAAGCCTTCGTGCTCCGCGAAGCGGTCGAAGTATTCCCACATCTGCGTTTTGCCGTCCTTGTCAATGACGCGGTTGCCGATGACGAAGGTGCGCCCGTCCTCGGTGCCCCACACGCGCTCGCCCGGCGAGGAGGAGTGCGGCCCGTGGGTCTGCGGCGGCACGTCCTGCACCTTCGCCAGGTCATACATGGGCCGGCCGTCCGGCTGGAAGCCGGTGGGCCGTACCGCGAAGCCGGGGGAGATGAAGGCCAGGTCTTCGCCGACGGTAATGCCGGTGCGCGGCTCGCCCGCGGGGCCGCCCTTCTCGATCTGGACTTCATCGGCCTGCGGGGTGCCGTCGCCGTTCTTATCCCACCAGACGAAGGAGTATTGCTTCGTCTGCAAGGGGCCGAAGGCTTTGCGCAGGTCGGCGCGTTTGCCCACGTCGCCCCAGTTGCCCAGGTTGCCCATCGCCGCCAGTGGGATGGCGATGCCGTTCTCCTCGCGGCAGATCGTGGCCACCTTGCTGCCGCCGTAACCGACGTCCACCAGGTAGCGTTTGTCGTTGTGGTAGAAGACGCGGTCGGGCATACCGGCATCGGTGGAGCGCGGCTCGCTCGGGCGGAAGAGGATCGAGTCCAGCTTCCACGAGTAATCCTTCCAGTCGATGACGAACTTCATGCCGTTGTAGTTCACCACGCCGTGGTTCCGCGGGTCCATGATGCCGCCACCGCCGTACTGGGTGGGGCCGAGGAAGATCTTCTCCACCGTGCCGTCCAGCGACAGGCGCTCGACGCGCTTGGGTTGGTAGGTATGGTCGCAGAGCCAGATTTTGTCGTTGGAATCGATGGTCAGCCCGGAGGGGTAGTCGTAGCGTAGCGGGTCCCACGCGCCCAACTTCTGTCCGCCCGGCTTGCCGATGATGCGCACCTGCGCGCCCGTCTTCACGTCGAAGACCTTGATGATCTTCGGCCCGCAGTCCGCCACGTAGAGCAGCCCGGCGGAGTCGAAGGCCAGGTCGCTCGGTTTCTCCAGCTTGTCGCGGGTGATGACCGTCTTGGCGGCGCCGCCGTCCAGCGGCACGGTGACGATCTGCCCATCGGACACCGCGTACAGCGTGCCCGCCTTGTCGAAGACCAGGTTACCGGGCCGGCGCACGCGGAATTGGCGCGTCTCCGCCATCCCGTTGCCGTCAGCGTCGGGGAGCTGGTATTCGGAGACGCGCTCGTTGAGAATGACCGGCATCCCCTTCGGGTCGCCGCCCAGGTAGGACCACGCCAGCATGGACTCGAAGCCGGCCATGTGCGGGCCGTCGACCACGTTGAAGCTGGTGCCGTAGAAGCCTTCGTAGTACGCGCCTTCGGGTGCGATGGCGCGCACGCGCACGGCGCGCACGTTGACGATGTCGCCGAAATCGACGTTGGCCAGCGTGGCGGTCTGCGGATTCCACCAACTACCCATCGGGTGTACGCTGCCCGCCTCCTGCCACTTGCTGTCGTCGGTCAGGTCGGCCTTCGGGTCGCCGTTGTCGGGGCCGATCCAGCGGTCGACATACATGTAGGCGCCGGTGGGCAGGTGCAGGCTGATGCCGCGCATGGGGATGGGCTTCGGCCACACCATCGCCATCATGGCGGGGTTGAATTCGGAGATCGGCGTGGTGGGCGGGCGAGTGATCTTCCACCCGTCGTGGGTGGTGCCGGCGCCCTCGGTGAAGTACGGGACGGCATCGCCGGACACGTCCGCGAAGCGCCGCGCCGTCACCAGCGCGTAGGTCAGCCGGGTCACGTGGAAGCGCAGCGCCTTGGTGAGGATGCCGCCTTCGGGGGCCAGCGCCACGCCGGCGTGCCCGGGTTTGCCCGTGGCGGGGATGGTCACCCAGTTCTCCTCCGCGCCCGCGCCGCCGTTGTCATCGTCGCCGCCGCCGCCGGCCACCACGTCCGGGCCGTTGTTGTCCGGCTCACCGGTGGGCAGGTCCATCCCCGGCTTCAGCGCCTGCACCTTGATGTTGACGTTCGGCAGGATCACCGACCCCACCGCGACCGGGGTTTTGAAGGCGATGGTCACCCAGCCGGCCAGCGCGCCGTGCTCCGGCGCGTCACCGAAGACGGCCTGGGTGGAACTGGGGATCGACGCGCCGTCGGGCATGGTGTCGGTGAGGAAGGCGGCGAACATCTTCATCATCTCGTCGTATTCGCCTTCGCCGTACGGCTTGTGATGGCGCAGGTCGTGGTGGCCGTTGCCCTTTTTCAAAAACGCCATCGGCACGCTGGCCTGGGAGTCGATCGTTTCGGCTTTGAAGGACGGCTTGAGCCAGGAGTCGGATTGCGCCCAGTAGGAAACGTAGAGCTTGTCGCCGCGCGCCACCGCGCCGCCGTGGAAGGCGTCCCAGTGCCCGCCGTTGCCGGGCAGCGTGAGGGTGTGGTGGAATGCGTAGACGGACTTGGCGTCGAAGCTGTTCTTCGGGTCGACGCGCTGCACCATGGAGTCGTTGACCAGGTAGCCGTAGTGCCCGTCGGTGGCGATGCGTTCCGGGCCGGAGAAGCCCTCCGACACCGCGTGCTCGCCCCACAGCTTGTTGCCGTCCTTATCGATGGCGATGAAGATGTTGCCGCTCTCCGTCACCTGCGACCCGAGCCAGATGGTGTCGCCCATCGCCTCCGCGCTGTCCGGCGGGGTGTGGTCGGCCATCCAACTGCCGCCACCCTTGCCCGGGGGCGGCGCCCACCATGCCGGCTGCCCGGCGTTGTAGACGGAGGTCTGCCAGGTGAGCTTCAGCGGCGGGCGGGCGATGGCCTTCATGGTATAGTCGCCCGGCGGTACCAGGTTGCCCGCTTCGTCCTTCAGGTCCCACGTTTCCGTCACCGGCCCCTTGGGACGCGCCACTTCACCGACCACGCGGCGAATCAGCGCGTTGGTCTTCTTGTCGTGAATCTCCACCGCGGCGAAGCCATCCATCGGCATGTCGTACTTCATCTTATACGGCGGCGGCACGTCGGTCAGACTGGGCACGTTGGGGTTGTCGCCCAGGTTGACCAGCGGGATGACGTTGGGGAAGTTCGTGTTGCCGGTGCTATACGCCCCGCCGACCATGCGGATGGCGCGGGTGGCGACGGGCTGGGTGATGCGGTAGGTGCAGAACTCGCCTCCCGGCGCGGCCGCCTGATGCTTCCAATCTTCGTTGGCGGCTACGAGCGCGTGGCGGGTGGCGGTGGGTTTCAGCAGGTCGACGTTCGGCTGGGTGCGCAGGTTGAAAAAGACCATGCCCGCCACCGTCTGCGGCTCCTGCCACACGCCCAGCCACGTCTCCGCTTCATTCTCGCGTCCCGAGCGCTTGATGCCGCCGATGTTCAGCGCGCTGTAGTAGCGCTCCGCGAAGGCGATGACGCGCGCCATGCGGGTGTTATGCTCGGTGGTCACGTCCCCCAGGTGGCGCTCGGTGAAGCGTAGCGCGCGGGTGGTGATGCCCCCCGGCGGCAGCGTTTTGACCTGCCCCACCGGCAGAATGACCCACTGGTCGTCCTTCGTTACGTCGCCGGGATACGCCGCGTCGGGCTTCAGGTAGCTCACCCACTGCCCGCTCATCGGCTGCAGCGGGCGGCTGGTCGGGCCGGCGTAGTTGGTAATCAGCGTGCCGATGGCGATCGCTTGCTTGAAGGCGATGCGGAAGTGGCGGTCGTGGCCGGCGATGTCGCCGGTTTCCCACCAGTTGTCCTTCGTGCGGGCCGCGTTGGGCGTCCACCCCAGCGCCGGGCGCAGCCACTCCAGCGTGGGCTTCGCCTGCACCTTGCCTTCCACATACGACGCGCAGTTGGCCAGGTCGAGGTTGTCTTCCTGCATCGACGCCGTCATCTCGGCCGCCCACGCGCCCGCCGCGGCCAGCCCGCAGCACAGCACCAGCATCACCCGCAATACACGCATGTCTCATGCTCCGTTCGGAAAAGTGATCGGCTGCACCGGGGTAGACCGGTGCGACCCCCGGTTAGACACCGCCCGCGCCCCCCGGTTTGGTGGCGCGCCGTGTGCTCACGGTAGTATACGCTTTTTCCCGCCCGCGCGGCAGGGGGCGCGTCGGGGGAATGGGAGAGGGGAGATGCAATAGCGAGAACAGCTCCGGTTTGATCCCGGTCACCGTTTGGAACAGGGCTAAGAACCCGGCCCGACAACAGGCAAGGGAACGCAGACCAGCACTGTTTGGAAGGATGACGGCAGTCGCGCGCCCGAGTGGAAATGATAGTGCCCATGATCGATTTATAGCCTTGCGGATGCTGAATATCGACCATGGGCTCAATCAATTAACACCGCGCGCGGGGCTGCCGCCATCCTTCCAAACGGTGCCGGCAACCTGAGCTTTTCTGTTAGCGAGCCGGGCTCCCGCCCTGTTCCAAACAGTGACCTGGACCAAACCAAATCCGTTCCCCGCCCGGCGGGTTGCGCGGGGGGGCGAAATGTGGAATGATGACGGGGTATGACTCCCGCCTCGCCGGAAGGGTTGACCACGTGGCGCGTGCACTGGGGGCCGGCACTGGGGGTGCTGGCGCTGGTGGGCTACGGCGTGCTGGGAGTGCGGCACGCGGGGGTGTTTCTGCCACTGGACGGGGTGGATCTGCTCATCCACGAGTGCGGGCATCTCGTCACCGGCCTCTTCGGCAACGAGCTGTTCATGGTGATGGGCGGCACGCTGATGCAGCTCGCCATGCCGACCGCCTTCGCCGTCTACTTCGCCCGGCGGCGGCAGGGGTACGGCCTCAGCTTCACCCTCTTCTGGCTCGCGGTGAACTGCTTCAACATCGCCATCTACTGTCGCGACGCCACGGTGAAGACGCTGCAGCTCATCAGCATCGGCGGGGACGGCGAGAACACCATCCACGACTGGGAATACATGCTCAACCGCTGGCATCTCCTGCGTCACGCGTGGGACGTCGCCGCGGGCTTCGTGGTCCTCGGCCTGCTGCTCCTCCTCGCCACCCTCGCCGTCGGGCTTTACGCCGCCGTGTATCGGGAAGACGCACCCCCGCCCGCGCCGTGCGACGATTTTCTGCATGAGGCGCGCTAATCCTACCCCCGTTCCACCCGCAGCGTCGGCACGGATACCCCGGGGAACAACTTACATCCCCGCCTGCAGCACCTGCGCCAGCGCGGTATTGACCTTCGGGTCGCCGAGGGCGAAAAGGGCGCGCTGGTAGGCCCAGTACGTCCAGTGGATGTCACGCGCCTTGAGATAGGCCAGGAAGCCGGCGGTTTGCGCCTTCCAGCCCGTCGGGCCGGCGGGGGTGGCTTCGTCACCGATGGCGCGGAACTCGCCCACCCACAAAGGCGTGTTCCAGGCCACCGCTCGCGCCAGATGACGGTCGACGAGCGCCTGCGTGTCGGCGTCCCACGTCTTCGGATACATGTGGAAGGAGCATACCAGGTTGCGCAACCGGGGTGCCGTGTCGACGGGCGTATGCGGCCCGCCCTGTACGGCGAGCAGCCAGTGCGGCTGCACCGCCTGCACGGCGTCGCCGATGCGCTGATAGAAATCCTCCAGTGGGATACTCTTCACCGTGTCGCTCTGGAAGATGCCCGGCTCATTGAAGAGGTCGGCGCCGACCACCGCCGTGTTGTCGGCATACCGGCGCGCCAGGAAGCACCAGGCGGCGATGAGGCCGTCGTCCACGTGGTCGATGTTCAGGAAAAAGTTGAGCTGCGCCGCCACGCGCACGGGATCCTTCGCGCCGATGGCGCCGTTCTTGCCGGCGTTCGGGTAGAGCCACACGGGCATGCCGCAACCGCGGATGAGCTTGCCGTCGCCCGCGCGCGGCGCCTGGAAGGCCGGCGACCACGCCCACTGGTGCATGGAGAGGATCACCCCGATGTGCCGTTTCCCCAGCGCGGTGACGATGCCGTCGAGAGCCTGCAGATACGCCTGGTTGTAGCTGTGCTTCCCCTTCACCGGCGCCTTTGGCTCCAGATTCGCCCACGCGATAGGCAGGCGCACCACGTTGACACCCCACGCCTGCAAATGGTCATACATGCGCGGGTCGGGTGTCGCCCAACCGCCGTAGGTGCTTGGGCCGCGCTGCGCAAAGGGCACGCCGGTGCCATATTCCATACCGGAGACGTTCACGCCGCAGAACCGCACGGGGTGATTGGCGTCGTCCAGCACCTCCCGCCCATTGGTATGCAGCCACCCCGTCAGCCCGGTGCTCCATCCGGCGCCTGCCAACAGCACCAGAATGCCGATCATCCACACAAGTCGCATCGCCGTATCCTCCCGGAAGTCGTTACCGGCTGTATTCCATATTAACCGCTATCCTCGTCCTACTCGCAGCGTCACAATCTCCCGCGCGCGCAGTGGCACGGTGAGCGTCGGCCCGGTCACGGTCGGCGCGGGGGCGTCGAGGGGCCGCTCCAGCAGGTCGGTGCGGACGGCGGCACGGATGGGCCAGGGGAGGGTGAGTGTGGCCGTGGCGGGGGCGCCGTGCATCTCCACCAGGCGGATGACCAGCGCATCGCCTTCCTCGGCGGCCTTCACGGCGGCGAGTTGCACCGAGGCCGGTGCCACCGCGAGCAGGCTGCCGGCGGCGGGCAGCGTGCCCGGTTGCCCCGGCGGGGTTTCCAGCGCCAGCAGCGGCAGGTTGAAGGCCTGCCCGGCGGCGTCCACCCCGGCGGCGCACCAGTCGCCCTCGTGCGGCAGCAGCGCGTAACGGATAGTGTGCGGCCCCTGGTCGGGATATGGATCGGGCTCGTAGGAGGCGCGCAGCAGGGTGGTTTCCAGCGTGTGGCCGCTGCACCGGTGGCCGTATTTGCCGTCGTTGAGCAGCGCCGCCCCACCCGTCGCGCCGGCCAGGTCGATCCAGCGCTGTGCCGGCACCTCGCGCCCGGTGGTGGGGCGCTCCAGCGCGGCGAAGGGCGTTTCGCAGGTGAAGGTGCCCTTGCCGACGCGCAGCGGGAAGGCCACCCGCAGCATGGGCGCGTCGATATTCGGCCCACCGCGCTCGAACCAGTGCGCCTCTACGTCGAACTCCACCCACGGCAGGTTGCGGTAGACGTAGATGTGCTGCACGAAGAGCGACTGCCCCCAGCGCCGCCACACCTCAATGGTGACGCGCACCGGCCCGGCCTCGGTGACGCGCACGAGCAGGGCGTCGTCGAGGCGGATCGTTTCCGCGATCGGCCCGATATCCCACGCCGCCATGCCGTGCGGCTTCTCCATATAGATCATCAGGGCGTTGGCCTTCGCGCCGCGCGGCAGCACTTCGCGATTGGTGCGCTTATCCAGGATGCGCGTCACGTGACCGGTTTTGGCGTCCACCTTCACCAGCAGCGTCGGGGTTTCCACCGTGGTGCCGGTGACGCGCAGGTCGGCATGCACGGGCACCGCTTCGCGGTCGGGGTGGGCGTAAAAGACGCGCCACCCGCACGGGGGCACCGCGGCGGCGAGGAAGCGCACCTTCAGCCGGTAGCCGCTGGGGAAACTGCGCGCGCCGACCACCTGCGCGTCGACGGGTTGCCCGTCGGCGTCGGTGAGGGCGATCGTCGCCACCGGCCCCTGCCCGACATCCACCGGGGTGATGGGCGGCGCGGCCATGCGCGCTTCGGGCGTGCCATCGCCGCCCCAACTCGCGGAACGCAGCGACGGCGGCAGCGTGTAGGTGAAGAGTTCCGCCTCCACCACGTCGGTGCGCTCCGTCGGCTGCGGGTTGAAGACCACCACCGGTTGCCCGGCGTCGTCGCGGGTGGGCACGCGGGCGGCCAGGGCGCGGAGGGCGCCGTAGCGGGCGGTGACGGCGTGCCCCAGCGCCAGGTCGTAGGCGGCGATGGACTCCCGGTTCGACGCGTGGATGGCCGACCCGCACAGGATGTCGTGGAACTGGTTGAAGGCCACCGTGTACCACGCCTCGTCGAGGAGGGCGCGCGGGTACGCTTCGCCGTGCGCGACCATCCCCGCGGCCAGCAACTCGGCGCCGAAGAGGGCGTTCTCGCAACGGCGGTTGCCTTCCTTGATGCGCGCGATGGAGGTGTAGCAGCCTTCGAAGACGTACTGCAACTCGCCTTTATGCACCGGGTAGTCGGCGGCGTGGGCGGCGAGGCCGTCGAAGAAGGCTGCCGCGGTGCCGAAGCGGATCCGCGGGAAGTTGGGCACCGTTTGGTAGAACCGCGCGCGGGTGATGTCGCGCCGGGTGGGGCCGCCGCCGTGGTCGCCCACGCCGTAGACCCACAGCAGTTGCGCGTGCCGCGGGTCGTACTGCGCCGGCATGGCGCGCAGCGCGGGGGTCACCTCGCCGTTGTAGGTGGGGGTGACGTAGTTCAGCACCTGCGTGCCGTCCACGCCTTCCCAGCGGAAGGGGCCCATCCGCGGCATACAGCGGTGGCCGTAGAAGGCGCCCATACCGGCGAGGGTGAGGAGCTGCGGCAACTGGCCGATGTGGCCGAAGTTGTCGGGCAGCCAGCCCACGCGCGCCAGCTTGGCGAAGCGCGATTGGAAGTAGCGCTGTCCGAGCAACAGCGAACGCGCGATGGCCTCGCCGCCGGAGAGGTTGGTGTCCCCTTCGTCCACCATGCCGCCCAGCAGTTCCCAGCGCCCCTCCGCCACGCGCTGCCGGATGCGCGCAAACAGGGCCGGGTCGAGGGTCTCGATGATGCGGTACGTGGAGGCCTGACTCTGCGAGAAGGTGAAGTCGGGGAACTCGTCCATGAAACTGAGCACCTGGCGGAAGGTGTCGTGGGTCACCTGCTCCGTCTCCGCGCCGTTCCACAGCCAGTTCATGTCGATGTGCGCGTGGCCCACCAGGGTTACCTGGGCGGCGCTCGCGTCGGGCAGGCTTGCAGCCAGCGCGGCTTGCGCCGCGGCCAGCGCCGCCGCC
This sequence comes from uncultured bacterium, assembly GCA_903928345.1. GTDB lineage: Bacteria > Armatimonadota > Hebobacteria > CAIYQO01 > CAIYQO01. The sequence continues at coordinate 19,991 of CAIYQO010000186.1, forward strand.
ACGGCGGCGAGATCCCCCGCGGCCAGCGCGCGCCAGCCGTCGCGCACGGCGACGTCGGCGGTTTGCGGGTCGGCGGAAAGGTCGTCCGACAGGAAGCGCAGCCGGGCCACCTGCGCGCGCAGCGCGGCGTCGCCGAAGTAGAGAGTCGCCAGCGGATCGCGCAAGGCGGCGGGGAGGGGTAGCGTCAGGTCGAGGGCGCCGGCGGCCGTCTCCGCGGGCGCGTAGTCGCGTGCGGCGCAGAGCGGCTGCTTGGCCACGAGCTGGCCGGCCAGCGACGCCTCGCGGCGTGAGCGCACCTCCAGCCGCGCGGGGGCGCCGCGGAAGAGCGCGGGCACGGCGGCGGTGGGCAGGTCGGCGGGCAACTCCACCCCACCGAGCACGTCCAGGAGCATGGAGAGGCGGCTCGCGGCGGGCAGCGCGAGGCGGGTGACACCCAGCGTGGAGCGCGCTTCCAGGTGCGGCACGCGCCCCGCCGCCGCCATGCGGCAGAGGTCGTCCACCGCCACGGCCACGCGGGTGCGCAGCGACTCGTAGCCGGACAGCGCGGGCAGGGGCAGCGTGGCACAGGGGGTGATCCCGTCCGTCACCGCCAGCACCACGTCGTCGGCGCGTTTGGCGGCGTCACTGAAGAGGCTCACGTCGATCTGCAGCGCCAGCGCGCCGTCGACCAGCGCGGGGGCGTAGCGGTTCACGCCCGGCACCACCGCCAGGGCGTCGTCGCCGCCGCGAGTCATCTTGGTGGCGGCGCGCTTCAGGGAGAAGGTCATCGGTCCGGTGCCGGAACGGCGGATACGCAGCACGAAGCCCCAGGCGCTGTTACCCTGGGAGATCTTCACCAGCAGCGCGTTCCACCCCTTGCGCAGCACGGCGGGCACCACGTCGTTGTCCAACTCCACCCCGCGCCAGATGTCGTTGAAGTGCACCAGCTCGCCGTTCACCCACAGGGCGATGCCGTCGTCGCTGCCGGCGAGCAGCTCCACGCGCTCGGTCTTGTCCACGTGGATGTAGGTGAAGGCGTAGGCGTAGCACTGCTCGGAGAGCCCGAGCTTGTACCGGGGATCGAGCAGGTCTACCGGGTTGTCGGCGATGATCTGCCAGGCTTTGCCGGCCGTCTCCACCCCCGGCGAGGGCAGCAGGTGCGCTTCGTCGGGCACCCCGTCGCGCAGCGTCGGCACCCCCACCGCGGAGGACGGGAAGGCGCCCAGCAGCAGCCAGCGGGGCACGAAGAGGAGATGGGGAGAGGCAGGCATGGGATGTGTCCTTTCGGGAAGGGGATCGGCGGTATTGTACCACCGAGGGCGAGAGGTGGCAACGGAAAAGTGGGATTTGTGGGGGTAAGAAAACTAAAGCGGTTATGTTTTATCTTACCCCGCCACCGGCAGCGTGAAGAAGAAGGTGCTGCCTTTACCTTCTTCGCTCTCGACCCAGAGGCGGCCGTGATGTGCCTCGACTAACACGCGCGTAATGTACAAGCCCAGGCCGATGCCTTCCGCTTTGCGCGTCTCCGCCGCGCGGTAGAAGCGCTCGAAGAGATGCGGCAGCACGGCGGGGGGAATCCCGCGCCCCTGATCGGAGATGGCCACCACGACGTGCCCGTCTTCCTGCCGGGCGCTCAGGCTGACCGGCGTGTCGGGGTCGGAATACTTCAATGCGTTGGAGAGCAGATTGACCAGGATGCGTTCCAAGCGGGCGTAATCGGCACGGACCGCGGGCAAATCGGGCGGCAAGGCCACCTGGATGCGCAACGTTTCCATCGCCATCTGTATCCGTTGCAGCAGCTCCGCGATATACGTCGACAAGGCGACCGTTTCCGACTTGATGTCCAGTTGACCGCCTTCCCAGCGGGTGACATCGACCAGGTCCTGAATCATCACGTCCATGCGGGTAATTCCACGATCGATGGCGGCCAGGCTCTGCTGAATCAGCCCGTTAACGCCTTGCGCCTTCAACTCGTCGGTCACCAGTTGCTCGTACCCTTTGATCACCGAGAGCGGTAAGCGCAGGTCGTGGGAAACCATCTGCAGCAAGGCCTGCTGTTGTTCCTGCAGGGCATGCAGCGCGGTGATATCTTGCCAGTAGCTGACGACGCCCCAGATGTTGTGGTTCTCCTGCAACGGACTCGCGGAGATCAGCATCTCGTAGTCGCGTCCGTGGGCGTCGGTGATACGGACATGGATATCCCGCACCATCTCGCCATGCCGGGCGCGCTTCACCGGGCTCTCCTCCTCGCGCACCGGCTCTCCGTCGGGATGGCGAATGGTCAGCATCCTGACCATTTCGGCGTGGGTTCGCCCGACCATCTCCTGCCCGATGAGCGCGGTCAACGCCGGATTGGTACGGATGATCGTCTGCTCTTTATCGAAGAGGAGGATGGGGTTGTTGATCGCGGCGAAGCTGACATCGAGTTCCTCCGCGCGGCGCTCGACCTCCAGCAACAGGTGTTCACGCTCCAGCGCGGTCCGTTGGCGCTCGGTGATATCGGTGGAGACGGTCGAAAAGCGATGTTCGCCCAGCGGGATGGCCGAGATGAGGAGATGGCGCCCGGTGTGGACGTCATCCAACTCCATCAACACCTCTTCGCCGGCTTCGAGTCGGCGCGCGTAGCCTTCATATTCCTCGGGTGACGACTGGATGAAGGGGTACAGAACCGTGGCGCGCTGCCCCACCGCGCGCTCCCGCGGGATTTGGAAGATGCGCTCGTAGGCGGGATTGATATCACGGATGATCCAATCGACGGGGCGTCCGCTCTCGTCGAACACCAATTCATCGATCGTCACGGATTCGCTCATATGCTCAAAGAGGCTGCGAAACTTCGCTTCGCTGGCGCGCAGCGCCTCTTTCGCCTGCTCCTGCGCCGTGATGTCGCGCATCGCCACGACGCGGACGGGACGCCCCCGATACATTATCTGGCGCGCGCGAATCTCGCCGATGGTGCGCGAGCCATCCTTGTGCAGGGAGAAGGCCAGATAAGGGCCGGGGTCTTCGTCTTGAATGTGCCGGATCATCGCCTCACGCGATTCCGGGGCCGTGAAGATCAACACGGATTGCCCGAGCATGTCCGGTATGGCATAGCCCAGGTGGTCGGCCAGCGTCTGATTCACCTCGAGGATCTTCCCCTGCTCATGCAACACGATGGCTTCGGTGGTGGCCTCGGCGAAGGCGCGGAAACGCGTTTCACTATCCCGCAACGCCTCCTCGGTGCGTATACGCGCGGTCACGTCATCAAGCGTGGCGAACGCGCCCGTGATTCGACCGTCCGCGTCCCGGATCGGGTCGGCGCACACGGCGAGCATCCGTTCCCCCCGGTCGTCACGGATCAGCAGGGTTACGTCGCGGCACACGTCACCGAATCGCAAGGCCCGCACGATGGGGAGGTCGTCGGTGGGGACCGGCGTGCCGTCCAACTGGTGCACGGTATACGGCACGTGGAGGGTAAACACGGACCCGTGCACCCGATCGCCCAGCATGCCCAGGGCGGCAGGATTGACCAGGGTGATTTCTCCCCGCGCATCGGCGACGATCACGCCGGTCGGCATGGTGGCCACGACCACTCGCAAAGATCTGCATTCCGTTTGCGCCTGCGCGAGCGCCGCGCGACACTGCTGGAGTTCGTCCGTCATGCACACTCCTTGGCTGCCGTCTCCAGAGGTATGGTAACGCATAACATCGGCTTGCAAAGTACGGGTTGCACGACGGTGGCGGATTTGTTGCATTTTCCCGAGATCAGTGATCTCGCGTTGGCGCGAAACGGCGCCTGCTGCGCATTCGGGTTGTGCGTTCCCGGCACATGCGGCGGGTGACGCGCGACCTTACAATGACATGGGGATATGATGCGACGATACACTATACAAGGCGGGCTCCTGCTTCTCGGGCTGTTGCTGCTGGGTGTCAGTCAGCCGGGCCGCGCCAGCACCTTTCGGGCGAATGGCCTGGGGGCGCGGGCGCGGGGGATGGGTGGGGCTTATGTCGCCATCGCGGATGACACGTCGGCGGGATTCTGGAATCCCGCGGGGTTGGCCTTTGTCTCCGGGGCGCTCACCCAGGTGGAAGTGAAAGGGGATCGCGTCGCCGTGGCCTACACTCCGCCCGGCGGCAGCGAGCAGCCCAACAATCCGCACATATTGCTGGTCCCGGCGGTCGGGACGATCATCTCACAGCCGCATCACCGCTCCCCGGCCTTCGAGTTCCTGGGCTACGTGCCGTACGGGCTGCAATTGGAATGGGACCCGCGGGCCGCATATCGCGATAACGTCACCTTCGATGAAATCCGCGTCTTCAGCGTGGGGGGCGCGACGGCCTATCGGGTGACGGACGCGCTGGCGCTGGGCGCCGCGGTCTTCGTGAATGACGGCAGGGTGGTCTTGCAGAATGCGGTGCCCTCAGCGGTGTATGCCGGGACGCCCGGGCTGCCGGATGCCGCGTTTGCTGCGACTGGGGACGACAGCGCGCCGAACGTGCATGTGGGGATGCTCTGGCAGGCCGGCGACACGCTGCGCGTCGGCGCCGCCTATCGCTCGCCCATCGACCTGACGATCCGCGGGGATGCATCGCTGGCGATTCCCGGCGGCCCCGTCATCAGCGATGCGTGGAAGATGCCCCTGACGCTGCCGCAAAGCGTGTCACTCGGCACGGCCTGGCAGGCGACGCCGGTGCTGCTGCTCGCGGCGCAAGTCGATTGGGTGCAATGGTCCTCGATCGATCAGCAGGTGCTCACCTTTACCCACGGCGCGCTGCCGAACCAAGTCATCCCGCGGAACTGGCATGACTGCTGGCAACCGCGCGCGGGCGTGGAGTATAGCGGCTGGCACCCCGTACGCCTGCGCGCGGGCTACTCCTACGACCCGACGCCGGTGCCCGCCGCCACGCTGGACCCGTCGCTGCTCGATCTCACGCGCCACATCGTCTCCGCGGGGATCGGCACCGCGGGGCGGCAATGGGCGGTGGATGCCAGTTACGAGCACTTTTTCGGCGTGGCCCGCACCACGGCGGCGTCGATCCAGGCCTTCCCCACCAATGGCCGCTACACCGGCGCGGTCGACGTGGTGACGCTGACGGTGAGTTATCAGCCGTAACCGGCGGTGGCGATGACGGCGTCATAGATGATGGAGCCAACAGAGACAGGATGTGACACCACTGGGAGGGCGAGCGTCCCCGCGAGCCGCGAATACAGAGTGGCGTGGTAGCCATCGGGCTCGTAGTAGCGACGCATCCGCCGTAGCTTTAGCGAAGGCGGAAAGGCGCGTCCATCCCATCTAATGCTCTTTGCTTCATGAA
>CAIYQO010000187.1 GCA_903928345.1 uncultured bacterium
CTCCGGGTGCCACTGCACCCCCAGGGCGAAGGACGCCGCGGGGGCTACTAACGCTTCAATTAACCCGTCGCTGCTGTGTGCTACGGGTTGCCAGATTCTACCACAGACACGGGGGGCCTGATGATGAAAGGAGTTTACAGGTATGTTAATTCTTTCCCCGGCTTCGGGGGCCAGGAGGTGCGCCAGCAGCGAGCCGGGGACGACCGTCACCGCGTGGGTCGCGGTGTCGCGGGGGGCGGCTTGCGCGTGGCACAGGCTGTCCGGGCACTGGGTGGGGATGTCCTGCCAGAGCGCACCGCCGGTGGCCACCGCCATCACCTGCACGCCGCGGCAGATGCCCAGCAGCGGCAGGTCGCGGCGCAGGGCGGCGTTCACCAGCGCGATCTCGTAGGTGTCGCGCACCGGGTCGATGAGGCCCAGCGCGGGGTGCGGCGCCTCGCCCCAGTGCGCGGGATCCAGGTCGCCGCCGCCGGAGAGCAGCAGGCCGTCCAGGCACCCGAGCACCTCGTCGGCGTCCGCCGCGGGCAGGTTGGGCAGCAACAGCGGCAGCCCGCCGGCGTCGTAGACGCAGCGGGCATAGGACAGGTGCGTGGCGGTGGAGACCGCGATGGCCCCCTCCGGCGCGCGCTCCAGGGTACTGGTCGTGATCCCGATGCGTGGTCGCATATGCCCATTATACCCGTGGCGTGAACGGGAAGGCAAGGCGGTGGTGGGAACAGAGGGGCGAGGATGAAAACCGACATTTGTGGGGGTAAGATGAGTTAGGCGGTTATCTTAGTGGGGGTCGTGCCCCCCCGCAGAAGTACCCTCGTGCCCCCTCCTCCGTTATGTCCTATGACGGAGAAGGGGGCACGCGGGGAAGGTGCGGTCATTATTTCCCGGCCAGCCGCTCCTGGATGGTCTGAACGGCTTCGCCTTTGTCGTTCAACAGGTCGGCCTTCAGGAGATAGCTCTTCACTTTCACCACGGGAAGGGCCAGGTCGACTGACGCGGTGTGCCATTGGCCGTCTTTGTCGGTCGTGACCGTATTATGGTAGACGTTGGTCGACACCGCGGTGCCCAGGACCGTCGTTTCGAAATCGATCGTGACGCGGACGTGCGCGCCAGGGGCGGCGGTGCCGGTGACACTGAGCTTGGCGGTCGCGCGGGATTTATCCTCCGGCGCGGTGATGCTGAACTTAGGCAGCGCCTCGTGATGTTCCGGCACAGCCTCATGGTGCTCCGGTACCACTTCGTGATGCTCCGCGACGTGCTCTTTGTTCCATTCTTTGACGCGGACGGCCCAGACATTCGCGGTCCCGGGTGTCAGGCGCAGGTTGACGACCGTGCCTTTCGCGATGGCGCCCGGTTCGACGGCGTGCCCGTCGGCATCGGTCAACGACGTCTCGTGCAGCAGAAAATAGTGTGCGTCATTCTCCAGGGTGATGACCTCGGTCGTAATCTTCCGCACGACGCCTTCTTCGCGCGCGAAGGTCGCGGCTACCGCGGTGCCGTTCCCGGCCGCATCCAGCGTCACGATCACGCGATCGCCCGGTTGCACATCGGCCAGGTACGCCGGCTGTGCCGGCGTGTGCACCACGCCGCGGGTAATGGTCGCATTGGGCGCCAGGCGGCACGGCGTCACGTTGGTGCTCTCCGGCTCCTGGATAAACAGCATCGGTCGGTCATCCCGCACGATCTTCATCAAGACGCCGGTCTTGTTCGCCGCGATCTCCGGGACGGTCGGCGTACCGGCGGCGGCGAGCGGGCGAATGGTGATGAAGGCCGTTTGCAGCTTCGCGTTCCACTTCACCTCGCCTCCGAAGGCTTCCGCGGGAAAGCGCAACGGCACGTAGGTGCTGTCCCCGAACAGGGTCGGCGGCACCGCCAGCGTCACTTCGTGCCGGTTGACGACGGCCGTGCCGCGGTTGATCCACAGGAGGACGACGGCATCGCCGCGCGTCGCGGTGATCTGCTGTGCCTGCGGCAGCCAGCGCACCTGCGCTTGCAACGCCTCAAACACCGCGCGCATCGGCAGCAACAGCGAGCCGTTGGTCATCTGCACCGGCGCCTTCAACAGGGTCCCGTTCACCACGACATGCGGGCCGGGGGTCGTGTCCAGCGCCTCCGGCAACGGCGCACCCTGCGCCAAACCCGGCCATGCCACCGCCAGCAACGCGCAAAGCGCCACGACTGCCATGCACGATCGTATCGTCATATCCCCATTTCCTTTCGTCTGTCGGTGCGGCGCAACGAGCCAGTCGGCCGCACCACACACCTGACGCTTTATTCGCCGTGACGCGGCGCCATCCTGCCTCCCCAGGGCGGTGCGGGAAAATAAATGACACCAGTAAAGGGGTCGTTGCGCGAACTGACCGAAGCCCGGCCTCGATCAACAATTCCGTTTTCCGGCAGGTACCTTGTAAAACAGCGCGAATATAATTGCATCCAGTGCCGGAGCGGAGACACGTGAACACAACACCTCGTCGACAATTGGGTCCCAAGCCGGTGACCCTGCAGGATATCGCCGAACGCTGCGGCGTGTCGAAGATGACGGTGTCGCTGGCGTTGCGCCACGATACACGCATCAGCGCCGACACCACCGCGCGGGTGCAGACGGCGGCGGACGCGTTGGGGTACAACGCGGCGCAGCAGGAGGCCGCGCGGCGGCTGGCGCTGCGCAAGCACGGGCAGGACGTGGTGAACCGCCTGGTGGCGCTCATCTTTCCGCCGCACTTCTACCGCAAGCGCTACTTCTCCGATATCTTCCGCGGTTTGCTGGAAGCGCTGACGCCGGAGGGCTTCGGCCTGCTCACCACCAGCCTGCTGGACAACGACATGGCGCTGCCGCCGGTGTATCGCCGCGGCGAAGTGGACGGTCTGGTGGTCTTCGCGGCGCTGGCCAACGATCCGCAGGTGCAGAGCCTGCGTACGGATTCAGGCTTCGGCAACCGCCCCGTGTTGGTGCTGCTGGGCGAGAACCCGGACGGCCTGAGCGTGCAGACGGACGACCGCGGCGGCGCCGTGGCCACCGCGCAGCACTTGCTCGCGCTGGGCCACCGGCACCTGTTGCAATTCGTCTTCCACGGCCACGAGCCGCGGTTGGCCTCGCGGTTGGATGGGCTGCGCGCCACGCTGACGGAGGCCGGGCTGGACCCGGCGCACCACCTGCACCTGCTGCCCGTGCAGCCGGGGTGGATGGACCCGGCGACGGTGGAAGAGTACGACGACGACGCCTACTGGCAGCAGCACGACCCGACGACGAACCCGCTGACCGACTACCTGCGCGCGCATCCCGAGGTGACCGCTGTGCTCGGTATCAACGATTCCGTGGCCCTGCACGCCTGGGCGCTGCTGCGCCACGCCGGGTATCGCGTGCCGGAAGACATCAGCGTGGTCGGCTTCGACGACACCGAGCCCGCCCTCGACGCCCACGGCCGCAACGGCCTCACCACCGTGCACGTGCCGCTGGTGGAGCTGGGCCAAACGGCCGCCCACCTGCTCATCGCGCGCGTCACCACCCCCGACACCGCCCGCGCCACCGCCCTGCTGCCCACCCACCTGGTGGAACGCGGGTCGACGGGGACGGCGAAGGCGTAGCGAAAAAATAGGAAATGAAAAGTGGAAAATGGAAAGTGGGAGAATCTTTTTGCTTCATGCGTGCGACTATGGTCGCAGGCCCGTTCGCTTCGGCGGTAGGGTATGGGCGCCGTCCCATACCTGTTGACGAACACCTGATCCGCTGGAGCAGCGCGCAACGGCTGACGCAATTTTTGGGAGGGCGAGCGTCCCCGCGAGCTACGGGAATAGGAAAGCGGTGTAGCCATTGGGCTCGTAGTAGGTTCGCAGCGCAGCAAGAACCGTTA
>CAIYQO010000188.1 GCA_903928345.1 uncultured bacterium
CTAACTCGATGAACTGCCTGCTGGAAGCCATCGGGCTGGCGTTGCCCGGCAACGGCACCACGCTGGCAATAGACCCCGCGCGCAAGGAACTGGCCCGCGCCACCGCCCGCCAGATCATGTACCTTATCGAGAAGAATATCTGCCCGCGCGACATCGTCACAGCGGAAGCCATCGACAACGCCTTCGCGCTGGACATGGCGATGGGCGGCTCGACGAATACCGTGCTGCACACCTTCGCCATCGCGAATGAAGCCGATGTGGAGTATCCGTTGGAACGGCTCAACGGCGTCTCCGCGCGCATCCCCTGCATCTGTAAAGTTTCGCCGTCGAAGCCCGACGTGCACATGGAGGATGTCCATAATGCCGGCGGCATCAGCGCCATTCTGCACGAGATCAGCAAGAAGCCGGGGGCGCTGCACCTGGAGACGCTGACGGTGACCGGGAAGACGCTGGGCGAAAATATCGCCGGCGCCGAGATCACCGACACCCGCGTGATCCATCCACTGGAGACCCCCTTCACCGAAGACGGCGGGCTGGCGGTGCTCTTCGGCAACCTGGCGCCGGAAGGCTCGGTGATCAAGAGCGCGGGCGTGGAGCCGGAATGCTTCACCTTTGAAGGCGAGGCCATCGTGTTCGACTCGCAGGATGAATGCCTGGAGGCACTGGACCGCCGCGAGGTGAAGGCGGGCCATGTGGTGGTGATCCGCTATGAAGGCCCGAAGGGCGGCCCCGGCATGCCGGAGATGCTCTCTCCCACCTCGATGATCAAGGGTCAGGGTCTGGGCACGAAGGTCGCGCTGATCACCGACGGGCGATTCTCCGGCGGCACCGCGGGCACCTGCCTCGGACATATCAGCCCGGAGGCGGCCGAAGGCGGCCCAATCGCGCTGGTGCAAAACGGCGACCGCATTCTCATCGACATCCCGAATCGTACCCTCACGCTGAAAGTGGACGATGCCGAACTGGCCCACCGCCGCGCCGCGTGGAGAAAACCCGCCCCGAAGATCAACAAGGGCTGGCTGGGCCGCTACTGCCGGCTGGTGACCAGCGCCCACAAGGGCGCGGTGCTGGCCTTGCCGGAGGATGTGGCGGTGAAGGCATAGGGTAAAGAACGAGCGCTCATTCAGGAGGACAGTATGAGCGGTGATGATGGGAAGTATAGGAATAATGGGAATTATGGGGAGAATGGGGAGAACGAGGCTTTTGCCTCACATAATCCCCATACTTCACATAATTCCCCACAGCCCAACCGCCTGTTGCCTCCCCGTGGTGATTATCAAACACTGCTGTCCTATCACTGACGTTTAGACAATCCAGCGACTCATTCTTTTCCAGCCACTGCTGATTGTGCATGTTCTCCCTCACGCATGCGGACCGCCAGCCCACACGGGTGGCGGTCCGCTCGGTATCGTTCCTGGTAGCGAAACACAAGGAGCGATCCCGAATGGATACTACCCGATTTGCCGCCTGGCGTGTTGCGCTCTATCAGACATTTACGCGCGGCACCGACACCTTGATGAATACGCTGGACGCGTTGTTGGTCGCCACCTCCGTCCACCATCCCATCGAACTCACGCTCATGTTCCCCTTTGCCCGACGCTGGTCGAGCTTCTATCAAGACCTCCAACGCGGCCATATCCAGCGCCGGGCCCTCCGGCAGGCCTATGTGGACTTTCTCCCGTATACCCCGGGTACGCGTCTCGTCCTGGCGGTCGATCCCTGCAGTATCCGGCGTCCACTAGCGGCCACGGCGCGCGACCGCATGGCGGTGCATGCCCCGACCGCGTCGGCCGGCACCGCGCCCGTGGGCCTCGGGTGGCAATTCGCCGCACTGGCCGTCGTTCCCGACCCGCCCAGTAGCTGGTCGTATTACCTCGATTGCACGCGCATTCGGAGCGGGACGACCGCCGCCCGGATGGCCGCGCTCCAACTCAGCAGCGTCCTGCCTGCCCTGCCGGCGCGTCCCGTCGTGCTCGGAGATCGCTATTTCGGGAGTGCGACCTTTGTCCTCGGCACCAAGACCTTAGCCTGTGACAAGCTCCTCCGCATTCAGACCCATCGCGTGTTTTACCGGCCGCCGCCCGTGCCGGACCCGCATCGCCGGGGACGACGGCCCCAGAAAGGCGCACGCTTTCAGCCCAAAGACCCGACGACGCATGGCCCACCGACCGCGCAATGGAGCGGCGACGATGCCCGCGGGCGGGCGGTGACCGTGACCGCGTGGGCCGACCTCGCCTTCAAGGAAGATCCGGGCTATCGCCTCACGCTCCTCCAGTGTGCCCGGCAGGACGGCCCCGCGACCAAACGCGACCCGCGCGTGATCTGGCTCCTTTGGGCTAGCCCCGATCCGGCACCGCTCGCGGATGCCCCCGATCTCTATACCCGGCGCTTCAGCATTGATCATGGCTTTCGCTTTGATAAGCAAGCCTTCCGGTGGGAAGACCTCCGCGTGCGCACCCCCGCCCAGTTTCAACGCTGGACCGATCTCCTGACGGCCGCCCATAATACGCTCGGCGTCGCCCGCAGTCTCGGCGTCGACGCCCGGCTCCCATGGGAGCGCACGCCGCACCGACCGATGACGCCGCAACACGTCCGGCGCGCCTTGCCCGGAATTTTGGCCAAGCTCGGCACACCCGCCGCGCTGCCCCAGCCCCGTGGCAAATCCCCAGGACGCCGGCGCGGCACGGTCGTACGCCCGGCCAAACGCTATCCGATCGTCGTGAAAGGGCGTCCCCCGACCGCACACGCCCCACCGGTCGTCCCGTAACACCGGACGAGGGAACTGCGCATCCAGTCAGCGACGGCTACTTCCACAAGCCGCCGCCATCAGTGCAGCACGCAACAGAAACAGCAAGGGCGCGTAACGAATTGTCTAAACGTCAGTCGAATAATTATTTCGAGTATATCTGAATGTTTATTCGACTATAACCGAATTAATATTCGACCAGGTGCCAATCTACTTCTCTTATAGCGTTCGGGACAAAGACCGCCTGCGCTGTTCTACTCCCGAAACTGATCGAGCGTATTTTTCAACCGCTGCACACGGCGGCGCAGTTCGGCGAGGACGGGGGCTTTCAGGTTGGGGTCGTCGGCGATGATCTCGTGGGCGGCTTCGCGGGCCTGTTCCAGGTATTGGCCGTCGCGCAGCAGGTTGCCGATCTGGAAGTCAACGAGGCCGCTCTGCCGGGTCCCCATATACTCGCCGGGACCGCGGATCTCCAGGTCGGCCTCGGCGATGGCGAAGCCGTCCTGCTCGTTGAGCATGATGCGCAGGCGTTTCCGTGCCGCCAGGTCCTCGTCATCGCGGATCTCGGGGTTGAAGCGCGGGTGGGTGACGAGCAGGCAGTAGGACTGGTGGTGGGAGCGCCCGACGCGACCGCGCAACTGGTGCAACTGCGCCAGCCCGAAGCGTTCGGCATTGTTGATGAGCATGACGGTGGCGTTGGGGACATCGACCCCCACCTCGACGACGGTGGTGCAGGCGAGGATCTGCGTGCGGTTCGCGCGGAAGGCCTCCATGGTGGCATCTTTCTCGTCCGTCGGCATGCGACCATGGAGCAGCCCGATTTGCAGGTCGGGGAAGAGTCGCCGCAATTCCTCCACCATTTCGGTGGCGGCATCGGCCTGTAGCAGGTCGGATTGCTCCACCAGCGGGCAGAGGACGTAGGCCTGCCGGCCTTCGGCAACGTGGGTGCGGATGAAACGATAGGCTTCGCGCAGCTCCTGCGACGGCATCCAGCGCGTTTCCACCGGGTGGCGGCCGGGCGGCATGCCGTCGAGAACGGAGACATCCAGGTCGCCGTAGGCAGTGAGTGAGAGCGTGCGCGGGATGGGAGTGGCGGTCATGATGAGCGCGTTCGGCGTCTGCCCCTTGCCGCGCAGGGTCGCCCGCTGGTTCACCCCGAAGCGATGCTGCTCGTCGACGATGGTCAGGCCCAGGTTTTTGAACTCGACGCCGTCCTGGATAAGGGCCTGGGTGCCGACGGCGATGTGCGCCTGCCCGCCGGCGATGGCCGCCAGTGCCTCGCGCCGTTCCGCGGCCGGCAGCGAGCCGGTGAGCAGCACGGGCTTGATTTCCAGCGCCATCAGCAGATGCGAGAGGACGATGAAGAGCTGTTCGGCGAGAATTTCCGTGGGGGCCATGATGGCGGCCTGCATGCCGGAGCGGACGGCGAAGGCGAGCGCGCCGGCGGCGACCAGCGTTTTGCCGGAGCCGACGTCGCCCTGCAACAGGCGGTTCATCGGGCGCGGGCTGCGCAGGTCTTCCTCGATCTCCGCCAGCACGCGCAACTGCGCCGGGGTCGGCTCGAAGGGCACCAGTTGCGAGACCAGGCCGGGCAGCGTCACCGGCGCGGCGAGGACGGGGGCCTCCTCCAGGTGGTGTTGTTCCCAGCGATGGCGCGCCAGCACCAATTGCGGCACGAGAAATTCTTCGAAAGCTAACCGCTTGCGCGCCAGTTCGTGGCGGAGCGGGGTGCTGGGCCGGTGCAGTTCCTGCAGCGCTTCCACCAGCGAGAGCAGGCCGTATTGCTCGCGGATCTCCAACGGCAACGGATCGACCATGGCATTGGCCGATTCCCCCAGGCCGAGGGCCGCGAGCGCCCGCAGTACCGCCCGGTGCACCTGGCTCTGAAAGACGCCGGCGGTGAGCGGGTAGACGGGCACTTTCGTGCCGGGGCGCAATTCGCCCTCCTCCAGCCCGGAGACTTCGAAGATGTCGTCCATGTGCAATTCGATGATGCGGCCGGTACGGTCGATTTTCCCCAGCGCGAAGACGCGCTGGCCAGTGCGGAACTGCAGCCGCGCGGGACTCCAATTGCTTTTCTTGTTGAAGTGCTCCGGCTGCGAGGAGATGGCGGTGATCCACGCCTCGCCGGAGCCGTCGCTGACGATAAGGGTGTATTTATAGAGCGGGTACGGCACCTTGGTCGTTTTCATGCGGTCCGATTCGCGACCGGTGACGGTGCCGACAAGGGCGGCACGCTCGCCGTCGACCAGTTCGTTGATGGGGCGGATATCCACCCAATCGCGTGGGATATGGTAGAGCAGGTCGCGCACGGTATCGACGCCGAGTTTCGACGCTAACTGCCGCGGCCAGTTCGCACGCGGGGCGAGGATATCCACCGGGGAATCGAGCAATTCATGGCCGGTGGGCAGGGTGGTCACCGTGGATGCGCGCGGTTTCGCCGGGCGCTTTTTCGCCGCCTCGGGCAGGGCGGGTTGTGGTTTCGTTTTCACGGGCGGCGGTTGCGAGGCCTGGGTCTCTTCCCGCCCACTCAACAGATCGATGGCGGCCATGGCGCGGCGGCGGCGTTCGGCGACGGGCATGGCGGCGTAGTCGCGCAGGCCGCGGGCGATGGACTGCGCCAACCGGGCATCATCCTCGCCGCCCCCCTGCAGGCGCTGCGCCCAGAGGCGCGCATAGGTACCGATGCTGGCGCCGGCGATGGCGGTGTCCGGGCAGCCGCGCGCCACCTCCAACTCCAGCGGCTTGCGCAGTTGTCGCCAGTACGTCGCCAGCGATGTGGGCAAATTCGGCGCCATTTGAGTTATCAGTTTTCAGTCGTCAGCGGTCAGTTATCCGTTGATAGTTGGGGGGCGGGGAGGGTTATTCCGCAACCATCTGTTTTATTATAGCAGATGTGCTTGATCAGGTAAATAAATAGTGGTGGGGCGGCAAGGGAATGCGCGAGGGCGTCGAAGATAGGAAAGGAATCACTCGACCAATCGATTAACCGGAGGTATTGACCATGGCACAATGGGGTGGAAGTACGACGACGTTTACCGATGAGATGGGGAATCGGCGATTCCCGCGCGAACAAGAGGGATTCGGGCGGGCGCTGAACGTAGCGGAGGGCGAGGTGCCGCGCTGCAGCTCGATCTTCTCCGCCTTGCCCGCGAACCTGGCGGACTTTCGCGGAGTGGTACCGGGCAGCACCACGGCATTCCGCGAGCGCACCGCGATCACCTGGGAAACCAGCCCGGCGGAGTCGGCGGAAACCACCGTGTTCACCTGGATCGGTGGCAGCCAGCTCTATCCGTCGATGCGCCCGGCCTACCCCTTCGTCGCCGCCACCCTCTCCGTCAACGGCGTGCCGCGGCTGCAGTTCTCGCTGGGCTGCGCCGAGATATACACCGCGACCGGGGATGGCTTCACCCTCTGGTTCGAGCCGCGGCGGCTGCTGTCGCTGGTGGAGGATGGCGACCGTTCCTTCGCGCCGCACGGCGTCTCCGGCTTCTACCGGCTGCAGGCACCCGGCGAGATGCTCACCGCCGGTGAGCCGTTGCAAATCACGGTGGAACTGCCGCCCGCGCAGCAGGATTACGTCTGTTCCTACTATATCAGCCCACGCACCGATGCCTTGCAAATCAGCCTGGCGACCCACCGGGACGAGATCGCGCAGTTGCAGGCGGACGTGGTGCAGTTGAAACGCTCGCACGAGATGCTCTACGCGCAGGTCTATCCCGAGCTCTTCCCCAATCGCGTGCAGGGGGAGCGCAGCATTCTGCACATGAGCGAGACGCGGCACATGCACCCGCCCTGCCTGACAACCATGCGCAACGGCGAGATCGTCCTCACCTTCCGTGACGGCGCCACGCACCTGGACGTGAATGGCCGTATGCTGCTCAAGCGCTCGCACGACAATGGCCGCACCTGGAATGCCCCGCAGGTGCTGTTCGACCTGCCGCGCGCCGACCACCGCTGCGCCCCCATTGTAGAGTTGCCCAATGGCGACTGGGTGACGCTGGATTACCGCGCCGGGGGGGAATACAACGAGGACGACACCTACTGGATGGGCGACGTGCACGATGCCCCCACCCTGTGGAGCGCCTGGTCCACCGACCGCGGCGCGCACTGGTCCTTCGGCGACGAGCCACTGGTGAACCCGCAGGTGCCCAACCGCTATGCGGAGGCGGAACGGCACATGATCCGCCTGCCCAATGGCCGCTTGCTGGCCGCGGCGAATTTCTTCTCGCCCAACCCCGACACCAACCGCAATGTCCAGATCGCTATCTACGCATCCGACGACAACGCGCGGCACTGGTCCTATCTCGCCAGCCTGCCCGCCTTCCCCCATCTCGTGGGCGAGCCGACGCTGCTGCGCGGCGCAAAGGGCCGCATCGTTGTCCTCGCCAGAACCGTCGCCGCCGACATCCGCTGCTCCGGCATGCTCGTGCAGTACAACTCGGAGGATGACGGCCAGACGTGGAGCGACCCCATCCCCACCGCCATGAGCAGCCTTTCCACCCCCGCCCACCTCATCCAACTGCAGGATGGCCGCTTCCTCTGCACCCACGCCTCCAGAGGCTACCCGGCATCCATCTACGTCACCGTCAGCGAAGACCAGGGCGCCACGTGGAATACCGCCAACACAAAGGTCATCACCAACGACATCGTCAGCGAAGACTCCACCTACCCCACCACCTGCCAACTCGCCGACGGCACCCTCCTCACCGCCTGGTATGGCAGCCTCTTCGGGAAGTTTTATATTGCCGGGCTGCGGTATGCGCCGGGGGAGTTGGGGTAAGCGAAGACCGTACAAGATTATCTTACGAGCTACTTCAGGCTATTTCCAGCGGAGATATAACCATGAGGATAATACCATAGAAATAGATTTATATAAGTCAAGAGTAGAGGATATTTCAATGAGTTCGAAGGGGACAACCAGAACAAAGTCCGTGAAGCAAACTCCTGACGTAGTGTATCGACCAGTTCCATCATCCTATGAAGCTGAACTGAAAATAAAAGAGTATAATCAAAAAGCCCAGCCCATTATTGATGATTTACATCGAGCTGGCGTTTGTTATATAGATCGACACGCCTTGATCAGTATAAAAGTGAAGAAAGATAAGAGGGCAATTCCCATTATTATCGCACATTTACAGATGGATTACGATCGGTCACTTAAATTCGATTTACTCAGGTCTCTAATTCAACATAAGGCAAAGGCTGAAGTTGTTCCTATCCTAATCAAGCTGTATATCAAAGAAGAAAATGATGATCTTAAGGAGGCACCAACTTATAAGTTAGACAGGGGCTGAATCGCGCTCCGCGTTCTCGGCAATATGGTGTAGTTCCACTCGCCGTGAAAAGTATCGCATAAGAGCCTCAGGCACGCCATTTCTTCCTCCGAGACCTTGATCCC
>CAIYQO010000189.1 GCA_903928345.1 uncultured bacterium
CGAGTACCCAGCCGGCGCCGGCGCCATACCCACGACCATTGCCGCGACCAACTCCGCGGTTCACCCCGCGGTTGCCACACCGTCCGAATCCTCGTCCGGTCATCGAACCTTGCCCCAACGGGCCGGTTCCATCTCCACCTGGCATAATGTATCTCCTTTCTCATCGCTCACGATGAGCACGTTGCAGACATGAGCAGGTTACCAGTGCCCATCCACATCCGCCTGCGCTGCCGGGGTCAACCGGTCAGCGAGAAACTCTTGCAATGCATCCTGCACCGTGCCACTGACACCGGTATACACCGTCACGCCAGCCGCCTGAAGCGCGCGAAAGGCCTTCGGGCCGCAGTGGGTTGTCACCAATGCGTTTACTTGATGGCGTACCAGGGTTTCCGCCGCCTGAATCCCCGCTCCTTGGACAGCGTTCAGCACCTGGGTATTATCAACGGTTTCCCAGGTACTGCACGTGACATCGAAGACCAGGAAGATGGGGGCGCGCGCGAACCGAGCTTCCACCGGCGCCGTCGGTGTCGCATTTGACGCCGGAAACGCAATTTTCATCAGGTTACCTCCACAGGTGCGTTATACTATTAGGTGCAACATGCACCTATATTATGTACCTGCTGCATTGTGCCTGTCAAGTAGTGTCACGGTGTGACAAAAGGTATCGGTTTGCCGATGAGTGACTGCGGCGATTCTCCGCCATGGTGGCAATGTGCGGCGTTGATATGGGATTGCTCTCTCCTGGGGTAAAGGTGTAATATACACCTTGGTGATACATACACCATCGGAGGCACACACATGAAAACGGAACGCATCGATCTGCCGCAGCATGAGTTGCCGTGCAAGTGGTATAACATTGCTCCCGACTTGCCACGACCTCTCGACCCGCCGCTGCATCCGGGAACAGGCCAGCCCCTCACGGCTTCGGATCTGGCGCCCATCTTCCCCATGGCCTTGCTCCAGCAGGAGATGAGCAACGAACCCTTTATCGAGATTCCTGACGACGTGCGCGAGGTGTATAAATATTACCGTCCGACCCCGGTGTTCCGCGCGCGCAACCTGGAGAAGGCCCTCGATACCCCTGCCCACATCTACTATAAGTATGAGGGTGCCAGTCCGGCGGGCAGCCATAAGCCGAACACCGCCATCGCCCAGGCCTTTTACAACAAGCAGGAGGGCATCAAGCGGCTTTCCACGGAAACCGGCGCGGGCCAGTGGGGGTGCGCGCTGTCTATGGCCTGCTCGATCTTCGACCTGAAATGTGCCGTCTATATGGTGCGCATCAGCTTCGAACAGAAGCCCTACCGGCGCGTGATGATGGAAACGTGGGGCGCGGAGTGCTTTCCCAGTCCGAGTGAGCGCACCGCAACGGGAAGAAAAGTGCTGGCCGAGTATCCGGACACCCCCGGCAGCCTGGGCATCGCCATCTCGGAAGCGATGGAAGACTGCCTCCAACACGATGACACGCACTACGCGTTGGGCAGCGTGCTGAATCACGTCATGCTGCACCAGACGGTGATCGGTGAGGAAGCGCTGAAGCAGATGGAACTGGCCGGCGAATATCCCGACATCATTATCGGTTGTCATGGCGGTGGCTCCAACTTTGCCGGC
The DNA here is from genome assembly GCA_903928345.1 of uncultured bacterium. Taxonomy (GTDB): domain Bacteria; phylum Armatimonadota; class Hebobacteria; order CAIYQO01; family CAIYQO01. The sequence goes on from CAIYQO010000189.1 coordinate 1,612, forward strand.
ATGAGCTTCCCCTTCGCCGGGCGCAAGCTCCGCGAGGGCTTGAACACCCGCATCATTGCCGCTGAGCCACAGGCATCCCCAACACTTACACGAGGCCCCTTTGCCTACGACTTCGGTGACCTTTCCGGCATGACACCGTTATTGCGCATGTATACGTTGGGCCACGGGTTCATTCCCGCGCCCATTCATGCCGGCGGGCTACGCTACCATGGCGCGGCGCCACTCGTCAGCCTGCTGTTGAACACCGGCGTCATTGAAGCGCAGGCATTCCATCAGGTTGAATGCTACGAGGCGGCGCTGCTCTTCGCGCGCACCGAGCGCTGGATACCCGCGCCCGAAACGTCACATGCCATCCGCTGTGCCATCACCGAGGCGGAAAAGTGCAAGCTGACCGGCGAAAAAAAGGTAATCCTGTTCAACTTCAGCGGTCACGGCCTGCTTGATCTCTCCGGGTACGACAAGTTTTTACACGGCGAACTGACCGACTACGCCATGCCCGACGAAGATCTGCGTCAAGGCCTGGCTAGCCTGCCAAAAATCCCAGGCGGGTAAGATTCGTAGACACCGAAGTACGAAACGACCGGGAGCGTATTGTAGATAGCTCCCGGTCGTTAAATTTATGGTACGACTAATTGATGACCAGCAGTTGCTGGGAGGATGACCAACCTCCTCTGGGAAACCGCATTTGCGGTGACGCGCGATACGACTACGCGTGATTTTGAACTACTCATGAAGCTTGGTATCGCCCGCAGACTGGGCAAAGGCCGTTCGACCAGCTATATACTGGTGACATTCGCGTAATCGTCAGATAATCGTCAGATGAAAAGCCGTAATCGTCAGATGGGCACTGTCAGGTGGGCGAGATACTGACCATTTCCTCGACGAGTGCGGTGCGCACTGAATCGTCAGATAATCATAAGGGGATTCCAGACAATCGTCAGGCATGAGTTGGCGCCGCGCGGGTGCTGCTGGTCCTTATGAGATATGTTCAATAGGAGTATTTGTGGAAAATGTTGTGGGTAGTATAAATTATGGAAAATATATCTTCGTAACGCAATTCTGGTGTATACAATCTTCGTTATCTGTGGTAGTATAGCGTATTAGCCTTGGAGTTCTGGCTCGATCCAGGCGGGGCTGAGTGAAAAAACGGTCGAGGCAACGGTTCCCCAGTCTGGGCAGCAGGGGTTAATATGATAGTCCAACTCGGCAGACTGGCCGATATTCAGATAGGCTACCAGGTGAAAGGAAAAATCACCCAGCAGGCGGACGGTACGCACTGGCTGGTGCAGACCAGCGACGTGACGCCCGCGGGAGAGGTTGCCTGGGAGTCATTGGCGAGGTTCACACCTGTACGCAAAGATGTGGATCGCTATGCACTGACGGATGACGATATCCTCTTTCTGGCTAAAGGAACTCGGCGGACGACGGCGCTGATCCGCAACCCGCGCCCGCACACGCTGGCGGTCTCTACTTTCTTTGTCCTGCGCGTGCGCGATGAAGCAGTAGTGCTGCCAGAGTACCTGGCCTGGTACCTGCAGGTGGGGGCGCGCGACGCAGTGGCAGCGCTGGCCCACCAGGGGGTGACCATCCCCTTCGTATCGAAAGAAGCGCTGACCGACTTCCCGGTGATATTACCGGATTCGGCGACACAACGGCGGATCACCCACCTCGACGCATTGCTGTGCAAAGAGCGCAGGCTCACAACGGAATTACTCGAACAACGGTCCCGGCTGGTGAACGCGCTGGCGCAGCGCGTGCTGGCCGGGGGAGGAGATTAAGATATGGTAACCAGCACGAAACCGGCGACCCAGGACGAGATTAACGGCATCCTGTGGCGGGCTTGCGATACCTTCCGCGGGGCTATCGATCCCGCGCAGTACAAGGATTACATCCTCACCATGCTCTTCGTGAAGTACCTGTCCGACCTGACGCGGGACAAGCGCGAAGAGTATGCGGCGCGGTACGACGGCGACGTGGCGCGGGTGGAGCGGGCGATGGCGCGTGAGCGGTTCATCATCCCCACTTCGGCGACCTTCGAGCACCTGTATGCGCACCGGGATGACGACAACATCGGCGAGACGATCAATATCGCGCTGGATGCCATTGAAGAGCAGAACCGCGCTAAGCTGGAAAACGTCTTCCGCGGCATCGACTTCAATAGTGAGTCGAGCCTGGGGCAGACGCGCGACCGCAACCGCCGGCTGAAGAATCTGCTGGAGGATTTCAATCAGCTCGACCTGCGCCCGTCGCACCTGGAAAGCCGGGACGTCATCGGCGATTGCTACGAATATCTGATCGGCATGTTCGCCGCGGGGGGCGGCAAGAAGGCGGGCGAATTCTACACGCCGCCGGAAGTCTCCTTGCTGCTGGCCAAGCTGGTGGCCCCGAAAAGCGGTGACCGCATTTGCGATCCGGCTTGCGGGTCGGGGTCGCTGCTCATCCGCGTGGCGCGCGAGGTGGCGGACGGCAACTATTTCCTGGCCGGGCAAGAGAGCAACGGCAGCACCTGGTCGCTCTGCCGCATGAATATGTACCTGCACGGTTGCGATGCCGCACGCATCGAGTGGTGCGACACGCTCAACAACTCGGCGTTGGTGGAAAGCGACAGTCTGATGCGCTTCGACATCGTCGTCGCCAATCCGCCGTTCTCACTGGATAAGTGGGGGGCAGAGAGCGCCGCAGCGGATAAATACCGGCGCTTCTGGCGCGGGGTGCCGCCGAAGTCGAAGGGCGATTATGCCTTCATCACCCATATGGTGGAGATCGCCCGCGACGGCAGCGGCAAGGTGGGCGTCATCGTACCGCACGGCGTGCTCTTCCGCGGCGGCGCGGAGGGGGCCATTCGCCGGCAATTTATCGAGGAGAACCTGCTGGAGGCGGTGATCGGCCTGCCCACCGGCCTTTTCTACGGCACCGGCATTCCGGCGTGTATCCTGCTCTTCCACAAGGGGAAGAGCACCACGGATGTGCTCTTCATCGACGCCAGCCGCGAGTTCGGCGAGGGGCGCAACCAGAACGCGCTACGCGGGCAGGACATCGACAAGATCGTCGCCACCCATGGCACCTTCGCTACGGTGGAGAAATACGCCAAGCGCGCCACCCGTGAGGAGATCGCCGCCAACGACTACAACCTGAACATCCCGCGCTATGTGGATACCTTCGAGCAGGAGGAGGGAATCGATATTGCCGCCGTTCAGGTTGAGATTGACCGGCTGGAGGGGGAGTTGGCGGGGACGCGAGCGGAGATGCGGCAATACCTGGAGGAGTTGGGTTATGGCAAATGAAATCGTGCCGGTCAATACCGGCGAGTTTGTGCTTTATCAGACGGAGGATGGCGGCACCCGCGTGCAAGTGCGCATCGCGGAAGAAACCGTCTGGCTCACCCAGGCAGATATGTCAGAGTTGTTTCAATCGAGCAAGCAAAACATCAGCCTGCATATCCAGCACATTTTCGAAGAAGGTGAATTGGTGCGCGACGCAGTTGTCAAGGAATACTTGACTACTGCCGGTGATGGAAAAAGCTATCGGACGCAGCACTATAACCTGGATGTCATCATTTCCGTCGGCTACCGGGTGAAGTCGTTGCGCGGCACGCAGTTTCGTATCTGGGCGACGCAGCGGTTGCGCGAGTATATCGTGAAGGGGTTCACCCTCGATGACGCGCGGTTGAAGCAGGCGGGGGGCGGCGACCATTTCGATGAACTCCTCGAACGCATCCGCGACATCCGCGCCTCCGAACGCGTCTTCTGGCGCAAAGTGCTGGACATCTACGCGTTGAGCGAGGATTACGACCCCCGCGCGGAAAGCTCCATTCGCTTCTTCCAGACCGTGCAGAACAAGATGCACTGGGCCATCACCGGGCAGACCGCCGCCGAAATCGTGCATCAGCGGGCCGATGCTGACCAACGCCACATGGGCCTGACCAGTTGGGACGGCGACACGCCGCGCAAAGGCGATGTCACCATCGCAAAAAACTACTTGAACGCTGACGAGCTGCATGCGCTGAACCTGTTGGTCTCCGCGTATCTCGACTTTGCCGAGTTGCAGGCACTGTCACGCAAGCCAATGTCTATGGCCGACTGGATCGCGCAACTCGATGATGTCATTCGCCTCACCGGGCGCGACATTCTTACACACGTCGGCAAAGTCTCGCACGAGGCGGCGAAGACGAAGGCGGAACTGGAGTATGCGCGCTACCGGGCTGCTCAGACCGCCTTACCTCAGCCGGTCGATCAGCACTTCGCCGCCGCGGTGCAGGACGTGAAGCAGATCGAGAAGACGGCAAAGACGCGAAAACCGAGTGGAAGAAAGAGCGGAGGGCAATGATGCGGACGCAAATGCGGCGGTATCTTGAGGAGTTGGGATATGGCGCGTAAAGCACTCTATCCGCCGAGTATCAAGCCCGGCATCCCGAAATTGGGCAATAAACCCAACGGCTGGAACGAAGTCACCTTCGGCGATGTCCTTCAGCCTGTTGTGCGCACGGCAAAATTGTCTAATGAAAGAGAATACCAATTGGTCACGGCAAAGCGAAGCCGCGGTGGCATTGTACCCCGTGAGCGCTTGCGAGGCCATGAGATTAAGACCAAGGTTCAGTTCTTTGTTCGTGGGGGTGACTTTCTGATTTCCAAGCGTCAGATCATCCATGGAGCGTGCGGCGTAGTTCCCGAAACTTTAGACGGGGCGCTTGTGTCTGGCGAGTATCTTGCTTTGTTGCCGAAGCCTGGCTTGCTGTTAGATTATATACGGTGGTTTTGTCACTCAACCTACTTCCAACAAACGTGTTTTCACGCTTCTGTTGGAGTCGATGTTGAAAAGATGGTGTTTGATGAAGACGAGTGGCTACAGCATCATTTTTTTCTCCCACCGCTCCCCGAGCAGCGCGCCATCGCCGCCATCCTTGCCACTTGGGACCGTGCCATCGAGCAGACGACGAGGTTAATTGAGGCGAATCGACGGCTGAAGCAGGGGTTGATGCAGCAGTTGCTGACGGGAATGATTCGCATACCCGGTCATGCTGGTTCCTGGCAAAGCATGTCGTTTGCTGACCTTGCCTCTCCTGTTAAGGATAGGTATTCACCAGCCTCAGGTGCTACCTTCGTTAGATGCGTTGAATTGGAACATATTGCACAGGGGGATGGATGTCTGCTCGGTGATTGTGATGGTTCACAACAAGGAAGCCTAAAAGTGCCATTCAAGCCTGGTGATGTGTTATATGGGAAGCTTCGTCCATATTTGAGAAAGTTTGTGTTGGCAGATTTCGAGGGTGTCTGCTCATCTGAGATATGGGTTCTTCGACCGAACCGGGCAGTCTGTGATAGCCGTTACTTGTTCCAGGTAGTTCAGTCTGACGACTTCAATGCCGTTGTAAACGCCACTTGCGGCTCGAAAATGCCACGAGCTGAGTGGTCATTGGTAGCAACGTCTACTTTCAGTGTCCCTCCGTTTGATGAGCAAGTGAGCATCGCTGACGTTCTCTCAACCAGTGACAGAGAGATATCGGCATTAAAGCAGCTTGTGCAGTTGTGGACAGCGCAGAAACAAGCCCTCATGCAAAAACTCCTCACCGGCCAGATGCGGGTGAAGGGGGTGGCATAACATGATTACCACGCCGTTGACACTGGAAGACGCCATCTCGCAAGTGCCCGCGCTGCAATTACTACAGGCGCTGGGCTACACCTACCTCACCCCCGGCGAGGCGCTGGCTTTGCGTGGCGGCAAGCGCTCGCAAGTGTTGCTGGAAGGCGTGTTGGCCGATTGGCTTCGCGCGCACAACGCCGTGCGTTATAAAGGGCAAGCGCTCCCTTTCAGCGAGGGCAATATCGCCGCCGCCATCCAGGCGCTCACCGAGGTGGTCTACGACGGGCTGGTGCGCACGAATGAGAAGGTCTACGACCTGCTGTGCCTGGGCAAAAGCCTGCCGCAGACGGTGTTGGGGGACACCAAGAGCTTTTCGCTGCGCTACATCGACTGGGAACACCCGGAGAACAATGTGTACCATGTGACCGAGGAGTTCAGCGTCGAACGCCGGGGTAGTGCGGAAGCGTTCCGCCCGGATATTGTCCTCTTCGTCAACGGCATTCCCCTGGCGGTGATCGAGTGCAAACAGCCGACGCTGAACGGCAAAGATTCGCTGCCGCAGGCGGTACAGGAGCAAATCCGAAACCAGCGCGAGGATGGCATCCCTCACCTCTACCAGTATGCCCAACTGTTGCTGGCGGTGAATAAAAACGGCGCGCGCTACGCCACCGCCGGCACCGCGGAGAAGTTTTGGGCGGTGTGGCGCGAGGAACGCGTGGACGAGGAAGATTTGGACACCAAGGTTCATACCCCGTTGGCGCCGGTAGACCACGCGAAGCTCTTCGCAGCCCGTCCGCAGTTCGTGCGCAGCTATTTCGACGCGCTGGCGGCGGAGGGCCCGCGCGAGGTGACGGGGCAGGACCGCGCGTTGTATTGCCTCTGCCGCCCAGACCGCCTGCTGGAACTGACCTTCCGTTACATCGTCTTCGACGCCGGCGAGAAGAAGATCGCCCGCTACCAGCAGTATTTCTGCGTGAAGGAGACGCTGGCGCGCATCCAGGACGGGCGCGACGAACGCGGCGCGCGGCGCGGTGGCGTAGTGTGGCACACCCAGGGCAGCGGCAAATCACTCACCATGGTGATGCTGGCCAAGGGTATCGCGCTGGAAATCGGCACGCACAAAATCGTGCTGGTCACCGACCGTGTGGACCTGGACGACCAGATTTACGGCACCTTCAAACATTGCGGCGAGGAGGTGAAACAAGCGAAATCCGGTCGGCACCTGGGCAAGCTGCTGGCGGATGACCGTGCGGTGATCGTCACCACCGTCATCGATAAATTCGAGAATGCGGTGGCCACGCTGCCCGCGCCAATCGATGACGAGGATATCTTCGTGCTGGTGGACGAGAGCCACCGCGGGCAATACGGACAGATGCATGGCAAAATGCGCGTCGCGCTGCCGCGCGCCTGCTACCTGGGCTTCACCGGTACGCCGATTATGAAGCGCGATAAAAGCACGCTGACTAAGTTCGGCGGGCTCATCCACCGCTACACCATCAAGGACGCCGTGGATGACCAGGCAGTGGTGCCGCTCATCTACGAGGGGCGCCACGCCGGGCAAACGGTCTACGGGGACATCGACGAGTGGTTCGGCATGGTGACGGATGGGCTGACCGATGAGCAGGTCCACGATCTGAAGCGCAAATTTGCCACCTCTGACCAGCTCAACAAAGCCGAGCAACGCGTGAAGCGCATCGCCTACGACATCAGCAAGCACTACCGCGACCACTGGCAGGGCACCGGCTTCAAGGCGCAACTGGTGGCCCCGGACAAGGCCACGGCGTTGCTGTACCACAAGTTCCTCCAGGAGGCAGGACAGTCATACGGCGTGGTATCTACCGCCGTGCTGATCTCCGGCCCCGATGAGCGCGAAGGTGATACCGACATCACTGAAGACACTCGCGACGCGGTGCGCAAGTTCTGGGATGCCATGATGGCAAAGTACCGCACTGAAGGGGAGTACAATAAGCAACTCATTACCGCGTTCAAGTTTGGCGATCTGGAAATTATCATCGTGGTGGACAAGCTGCTCACCGGCTTCGACGCCCCGCGCAATACCGTACTCTACCTGTGCCGCCGGCTGAAGGAACATACGCTGTTGCAGGCCATCGCCCGCGTCAACCGGCTGTGCGAGGGGAAAGAACTCGGCTACATCCTGGATTACCGCGGCGTGCTGGAAGACCTGAGCCATGCGTTGGATATTTACGCGGCGCTGCCGGAGTATGAGCGGGAAGACCTGGACGCCTACGCTGCCACGCTGACGAACATCACCGACGAAATCGCTAAATTACCGCAACGGCACGCCGACCTGTGGGATTTCTTCAAAGGCGTGGGCAACAAGTACGACGAGGAAGCCTACGAGGTATTGCTGGCCGATGCCGCCAAGCGCCCACCTTTCTACGAGCGCCTGACACTGTTCGCAAAAACATTGATTATCGCGCGCTCTTCGGAGGAGTTCCTGCGCACCAGCGAAGCGCTACTCGCAACATACGAGCGCGATCTGAAATTCTTTGAGCGCCTGCGCGCCGCCGTGCGTCTGCGCTATGGCGAAAGCGTGGATTACAGCCAGTATGCCCCGCGCATCCGTAAGTTGATCGACGAGTATGTCGGCGCCGGCGCGGTAGAGCCGATCACCGAGCCGGTGGATATCTTCGATGAAGATGCATTCCAGGCAGAGCTGGCGCGGGTCACCGGCGACGATGCCCGCGCAGATACCATCGCCCACCGTGCCATCCGCACCTGTATCGACCATATGCAGGAGGACCCGGCCTTCTACAAACGTTTCTCGCAACTGCTGCAGGAGGCTATCGACGAATTTCGCGCCCAGCGCCTGCAGGCCATCGAATACCTGAAGAAGGTGAGTGACCTGGCCAAGCAAATGATCCACCGCACGGATGACGACATCCCCGAAGTGTTACGCCACCGCGATGTGGCGAAGGCGTATTTCGGCTGCGTCAACGCCATCATCACCCCGCTGTGCAACAGTGGCTGCGTGCCCGCCGAGGTGGGGGCAGAGGCCGCGCTGGCCGTCGAAGAGATCATCACCCGCCTGCGTATCGTCAACTGGACGGCGAACACCGACGTGCAGAACCAGATGCGCACCGAGATTGAAGACGCGCTGTTCGACCTGAAGGCGAAGTACGGCATGGACCTGGCGTTTGAGCAGATGGACGGGATTATCGAAGAGTGCCTGAAGGTGGCAAAAGTGAGGGTGCCCTGATGATCGCCACCACCGGCACCAGCACCACGCACACCGTGCAGTTCGGCTCCGCGGAGATCGCCTTCACGCTGGCCGTCACCGACCGGCGCAGCCTGAAGATCACCGTCGGCCCCGACCGGCAGGTGATGGTGGAAGCGCCGGTGGCGAAAAGCCTGGACGACGTGCTGACGCGCGTGCTACGCCGCGGCGCCTGGATCATCCGGCAACTGGAATATTTTCGCCGTTTCCAACCGTTGCCCACCCCACGCCGGTACGTGAGCGGCGAAACGCACCTGTACCTGGGCCGGCAATACCGGTTGAAACTCATTCCCGACGAGGGTCGCGAAGAAGTGAAACTCATCCGCGGCTACTTCCAAGTGCTGCTGCATGACGCCACCGACCACGCCCGCGCGGAGCGCCTGCTCACCCGCTGGTTCGACACCCACGGGCGCGCCATCATCACCGACCGTCTGGTCAAGTGCCATGCCGAACTGCAGCGCTACGGCGTGCCGGCGCCGACCAGCGTCACCTTCCGCCGCATGGAGAAACGCTGGGGCAGTTGCACTAAAGCCGGCGGCGTCCTTTTTAACACGGAGCTGGCCCACGTGCCGGTTCCGTGCATCGACTACGTGGTGGCACACGAACTCTGCCACCTGAAACATCCCAACCACAGCCCGGCCTTCTACGCCCTGCTCAGCCAGGTGATGCCGGACTGGCGGCGGCGGAAGGAACGGTTGGAGACGGCGGTACTGTAGGATCGCAAACTCCAAGAGGAAGGATCGCATATGCAAATCGATCTGCAAGCGGTGGCACAGTTCATCAAAGAATTTCAATCAATAATTGCGGTGTGTATCGCTGTTGTCGGTTGGATTATCACTCACGCTTTGACTTTACGTGCACAAAGAATGCATTTGAAGAACCAAGCCGTTAATGAAGCAAGAATTGAACTTGGAGAAGCAATCAGGGAGTTTCAAGGTGCCATACTCACAACTCGAAAAGCATTTGATAATATCATGATGCTGGATGAAGGTCTGTTTGTAGTGTTGAGTGTTCTCCCAGATAATATTCACCAACATCTCGAAACAATTCAAAACCTACATAAACCTGTAGAGTTTTCCGGTAACACTGCTACTGGCAAATGGGCCAGGTTACTTGAGGACAATGAAATTCTGTTCCCCTACACTCGAACCTGTCGAGAGCAACTACTGAATCGATATGCTAACTTAATGGTGAAGATAGTTGGATTATGTGTGCAAATTGTTTCTACAACAGAAAGGATTGACCCGAAAAACAGAAGGGCTACCCTGCAGGAAGTAAAAGGACTGATTCAAGCATCCAGTATAGATGTAAAACTAGATCATTACCTTAGACTGCTTGAGGATCTACTAGTTTACTTACAAAATAGATCACTTGGACCTGTCGTTGGGAAAACTATTGATTTTCGTTCAAAAAATGATGGGGTCCGTCCGATGGTTGTTGAGGTATATAATGGCGATCTAGAGATACGGTGTCCTGGAACACCAGAGTAGGTTGCTTGATTTTGCGGTGTTGAGATTGACACAGAGTGCGAATATGCTTAAGCGTATTGCTTTTGGGAGACAATCATGGACATCTACTTCACAGACTACTTTGCAATTGATCCAGACGTTTTGGAAGAGTATGGTGCTCTTAACGTCTCACTGATCAATGATTTACCTCTGTTTATCGATCCGTTCCTGCTTTTCAACAGCGAAAAGCAGGAGTACCGTGATCTTCATGACGGGATGATTGCATATCTGAGTTTTCTGCGTGATCGAGTGATAGGCGGGCATCTCGATGAAGGGCTAGTCCAACGCTGGTTTCGATTTCCAGAGGTGAAGCAAAACTGGCTCGGTTACTCCAGGACAGGTAACAACGGTACTGGGCTGGGCCGGGATTTTGCCACCGCCTTACATGGCAACCTACAGACAGTATTCAACTCTTTTGGCAATGAACATGTGACAAAAGGTAGCCACATCGAAAAACTATGCCTCATTGACACCGGTGTCGGTCGTGACAACATTAGCGACTTCACGACAAACCTGATTAAAGGCTTCCTCCTCGATTATACCCAGACGTTCGCCTTGCAGTTCCTTTCCCCCAAAGTTTGTCGCCGGTATACCATTGATCGGGTGCAGTTTAACTACAGCACAGAGTCATGGGCCTGCGGCACCTACACCTTACCGACTTTCAATGGTGACTTCATCATTTTGACCCCCAAAGATATTCTGACTAAAGACGAAACATGGATTAGCAGGGAAGAATTATTGAGCCGTTACAGCGAGATCGCCAATGCGTTACCCGATCAGCAGCTTCGTGCACAAGTTAACCATTACTTCTACTCTCAACTGACAAAGAAATCAAAAGAGAAGGAGAAGAAAGAAGCCTGGCAACGGGTAATACATGCATATCCTGCTATACTCGATCACTATATTCGACTCAAGGAAGACAAAGGAGATGAAGCGATCACGCGCAGCAACCTTCTTGTGGCTGAAACAGAAGAACAGTTCATCGCGCAGGTGAAAGATTTCGTGAGTAAATACTTGGAGGGAAGTGCTTTTTATTCTTTTCCAGGCAACACGCTCGAAGAGGCACGAGAACGTGTGTTCTTTATGAAGCAAATAATAGAAAACAACGACGGCTATCGTTTATTTTATTTCAAAGGAAAACCGATCAAACGTGAGCAAGACTTGCAGATAATATTTCGCTTCACATGGTTTGCCACACCATCGGATGTCAATAGAGAAGTTAACAACGGTCGCGGACCAGTTGACTACAAAGTTTCACGTGGAAGCCGGGACTCGGCATTAGTGGAATTTAAACTTGCAGGCAACTCTCAACTGAAACGGAATCTACAAAAGCAGGTAGAAATTTACGAGATGGCTAACCAGACGACTCAATCGTTGAAGGTTATCATCTTTTTCTCCGAGGAAGAAGAGAAACGCGTGCGCGTCATTCTGCGTGAGTTGGAACAAGAACACAATACAGACATTATCCTAATCGATGCACGTGGCGACAACAAGCCGTCAGCATCTACCGCATAAGCGAAAAGGAAAGGAGGTGAGACAGATGGCGAAAAACACCGGTGATGGTTACCGCAAGGGTGCCGTTACAGATCGCTCGCAGCCCCAGACGCCTAGCGGCAACTGGGTGAAGCGCGATGACGACACCGGGCGGTTCATTGACCAGAAAACGACCAGCAAGGAACCGTTCAAAGGCGTGCGGAAAGAGCAATAGCGAGAACGTGAAAGGGGGTCACTTTGGGGCTGACAACATCACTTGCCGTTCCTTTGCTGCCTGCTCAAATCGACGCGGCGATCTCCCTCCAGTCGCGGATGCCGCTCTGGAGGGAGACCAACCGCGCGTTCCAGGTGCTGCGCGAGCGCGTGCCGGGCTTCGAGCTTTACGCCGCCCTGGTGAAAGTCGCCACGGTGAACCAGCTCTACTCCACCAACGTCTATGCAGTCGCGCGCATGGCGGAACACGTCGCCGCCGTCATGGCGAATCTCCAGCGCCTTTAGCAGTTGGCCGACCTGACGTACCCGGTGGGCGACCTCGATACCTACCTCTGGATCGCCGGCCAGTACCGAGAATGGCGGAAAAAGCAAGACGGCGCAGAGATCAACGCCGAAGCCAGGAAGCTGTTCAGCGACCAAAGTACGGAGGTAGAGGATCTGCTGCAGATGTTACTTGCGGCATCCGTTGAAACTCCGTGAATCTGATGAGGCAAAGCATTCAGCCGAGATTATCTGTCACATACGACGCCGGTCGGGAGATGCGTCGTCATCCCCGACCGGCTTTTTGTTTTCATGCTGGCCCACCCGCGCGCGATCTCCACCTGGAAAGAGCCATATTTTTACAGGCATATGGTATTGCGTCGAAAGAGGATAGGATATTGGTTTTCAGCATTTTTTGCTCACCCTGACGCATGGTAAGATATTCTGAATTGAACGGGAAAGGTTATTCGCAGCCATCATCGTTGTCTACTTGGGCGATTCGCTAGCTGAATACATGGCGTCGTTCCCCGAGGCGCTCGATCCGGCCTTCCGCACCTTGGCGTGCCCGCGGTGCGGTGCCGGCGAACTCCGGCGGCACGATGTCCGTCCGCGCGGGGTGTGGGACGGGAGCGACGACCCGCCCATCATCCCCGTAATGCGCGTGCGCTGCCCCGGTTGCCGCGCCACGCACACCATGCTTCCCGACTTCCTGACGCCGTACCGGCGCTACCCCACGCCTTTGCGGGAAGCGGTACTCGTCGGCACAGAGACCGCGCCTCCGTGCGACGAACGGACTGTCAGGCGCTGGGTGTGCGCCTTCCAGGCAGTGATCGTGTCAGTCGCCGTCAGGCTCACGACAAACCTGCGCGCGGTACTCGCATCTGAGCGGCAAGACGCCGATGTCCTTCCCATCTGCCCGCACCCACACAGCTACGCGGAACTCCACTGGCTGCGGGAGTCCTACCGCCAATTCGGGCACGCGCCGCCCGCCACCGGACTCTTTGGCTGGGCCAACACCCTCTGCACGTCCGCGCCCGCGCCGCTCTGGATCTGATGCCGCGGACGATTTCCCCTGTTCTGTCCGCCGCAAGGGGCGCCGGCAGATTATGATAATGGTGGACGCCAAAATGACTCGGCATGGGTGGCAAAAACTACCTACTGAGGGTGTTGGCGGATCTTTCATCGGAGAGCCCGATACAGTCGGATCGTTGCCACATCCTGGCATCTTGCGGCGTAGTGTCGCCGCTTACCCTCTGCATCCCCGCTTTGCTCACCCGTCCTGGCCATCCGGC
>CAIYQO010000190.1 GCA_903928345.1 uncultured bacterium
GTGAGAGTGGGTGGTACCCTCTCATTCCCCGCAGAGGCTTTTTTCGCACGTGACCCACCGCCCAGACCGACACGGCACTTGACCCCTCGGATATGGGGGCGGTGGCTTGATCTAGGATAAACCTGAGGCCCTTCCCCCCGAGGGGAAGGGAGTAACCTGGTATCAAATGCGCAAGACGGGAGCGAAAAACCCATCCCGGTACTCCCCTCTCCCAACCGAGTCGTGCGAGGCGCCCGGGGGAGGGGCGGGGGTGGGGTCCGCGTCTAGGCGGACGTACGGAGCTTAATTTAACGGCATTGGACTGAAGTCCGCGCCTACAGTCCTGCCTTCTCCGCATTTTTGACCTTCCCGTGAAAAACCGGCCGAACGTAGCGGTGTCTACTATGGGTAGACGGTTGTGGTTTTTTCCATGCGCTCGCGGGGAATAAAAGCAACCGACACAGGGGGGATCAGTTTCCAGGCACCGGTGGGCAGCCGCTGTTTTGTGCGAATCGACCCGCAGGATTCGTCACTTCGGCGCGCGAAGTCGAGCCGGAAAGGGCTCGGGGCTCGCGCACGCACGCAGCGTTGTGTCCATGTCCGCCGCGCCGGCAACCGCGGACCTGACCCCGCGATCCGACATTCGAGGAGGTAGTGGCAGTGAAGTCTTACGAAACAGGGGTACGCGCCGGGCTGCGGTGGCTGGTCGTGCTATTGGCATGTGTGGGGATGATGGGGGCCGTGCCCGCCGTCACCGACAAAGATGCCCAGGCCGCGCTGGAAAACACCCAGGCCGGATTCCGGCTTATTCACAACAAAATGGCCCCCGCCGTCGTCTCCATCAGCTCGCAGATGGAAGTCGCCGACGATGGCAACCCGCTCAATCAGCTCTTCGGCAACCAGGGCGGCCCGCGCACGGCCAGCGCCTCCGGCTCCGGCGTGCTTATCCGTCCCGAAGGGATCGTGCTCACCAACTCCCACGTGGTGAACAACGCGACGAAGGTCACCGTGCAGCTCAACGGCTCCGAGCGCAAACTGCCCGCCGAGGTGGTGCAGTCCGACCCGCGCACCGACCTGGCCATCGTGCGCATCACGGAGAAGGGCACCTATCCCACCGCGCCGCTCGGTAATGCCGGCGACGTGGAAGTAGGGGACTGGGCCATCGCCTTCGGCTCGCCCTTCCGCCTTACCTCCACCATGACCGTCGGGGTCATCAGCGCCACCGGCCGCCGCCTGCGCGGCGCCGTGGGCGACTACGACTACCGTGATATCCTGCAGACCGACGCCTCCATCAACCCGGGTAACAGCGGGGGGCCGCTGGTGAACGTGCACGGGGAAGTGGTGGGCATCAACTTCATGATCTACAGCCCCGGCGACAGCCCGGGCAGCGTGGGCATCGGGTTCGCGATCCCCATCAACGACTACACGAAGGATATCATCGACACGCTGGTGCAGGGCAAACCGTATGAACGCGGCCTGATGGGCGTGGCGATCAAGGACCTGGACGATGTGCTGCGCGAGCAGACCGGCGTGAAAGAGGGCGGCGTCTACGTGGACAGCGTGCAGCCCGGCGGCGCCGCGGAGAAGGCCGGCGTGAAGGCGGAAGACGTGATCGTGAGTTACAACGGCACGAAGATCACCACCGCCGACCAGTTCGTCCGCCTGGTGGAGCGCACCCGGCCCGGTACAGCCGTGCCCGTGGTGGTGGTGCGCGGCGGTAAAGAGACGCCGCTCACCGTCACCGTAGCCGCCGCGCCCACCGGCGCGCGCGCCGATGCCGGCGGTAAGCAGTACGGCATGGCGGTGGTGACCATCACGCCGGAGCTGGTGGACCGCTATCACCTGGCGGTGAACAGCGGGGTGCTCGTCACCCAGGTCGTCCCCGGCGGCGCCGCCGACGATGCCGGCCTGGAAGCGGGCGACGTGATCGTGAGCGTCAATAAAGTCAACGTGGCCAGCGCCGACGCCTTCTGGACCGCGCTCGACCATGAAATGACCGGCAAACGCGGCGTCGCCCTGCGCGTCCGCCGCGGCGACCAGTTCACCACCCTCACCCTCATGCACGTGGCGGGGTAAACCTATCTGGGAGGGCGAGCGTACCCGCGCGCCGCGGGAATAGATCCGGTAACGAAGGTAGGGCTCGTAGTAGCGTCGCAGCGCAGCAAGGCGCGTCCATCACATCTATAGATGCTCTTTGATTATTCGATGCCACTCTGGAAAGCAATGCTGGCACGATAGAA